>NZ_JBEXZS010000220.1:0-28186 GCF_040593685.1 Methylobacterium sp. EM32
GGCCGAGGTCGAGATCCGCTACGTGGTTCCCGTCGGCCCGGATGGCGAGCGCGGACGCTTTTGTCAGTTGCGGAAGGACTATTTCGATCCGCCAGCGTGCCTTGTAGAGCGTGGCGATCTCCGTGGCGGAACGGGTCAGGTCGTTGGTCAAAAGCGTCAGGCGCGCCCCGCCCTCGTGGCAGCGCAGCGCGATCCGGCGCAGGCCCATGCTCAGGCGCGAGTCGCCCTTGCTGGCCAGGACGACCTCCTGATCGGCCAACAGCGTGAGGCCGTCGCCCTCTCGCTGAGGCTTGGGCGGCAGACGACGACGGGCGCAGACAGTCAGGCGCATGTTGGTCTTGGGTCTTGTGACGAACACCGCACCGGCCTCGGCGATGGCGCTCCACCAGCCGTAATGGCAGTAGCCCTTGTCGAAGACGTAGGAGGCTGCGCTCTCCAGCGGGATCTGTCGGCCGATCTCGGCATCGTTGCGGGTGGCGGGGGTGAGCCCGAGCAGGCGGGGCTGGCTGGTCTCGGGGCTGTAGGCCAGATGCAGGTTCAGCCCGCGGATGCGGCCGTTCGAGCAGGCCCAGTCGTGCCGGGCCCCGAGCGGGATCGGGCTGGCATCGATCAGGCGCAGCAGGGTGCGCCCGTCGCGGCGCAAGGAGCGGTCGAGTTGCCCAGCCAGGCGGGCGAAGGTCTCGGCGAACACCGCCAGGGGGCAGCGCTGGTTGGCATCCGAGAGGGTCGAGCGGTGCAGCGGCCCGGTACCGAGATGGGGATGGGCCACGGCGTGAGCGTTCCAGGCGACTTCCAGGCCGCGCAGGCTGACGGCCGGGCTGAGCTGGGCGAAGATCAGCGCCAGCGGGTGATCCCATGAGGAGAAGCACTTGTCGTAGGCATCGGCGCCGTGGCGCGCGACGCACTTGGCAATCTGCTGGCGATTGAGGCCTTCCAGCAGCTGGGCGAAACGGGTACCGCTGGGGTGCATGTCCTGCCCGGATGTTCGTGTCTCGACAACCGGACAACTCTCGGATCACCTCCGGCGTGGCAGGGCATGCACCCAGCCCAGATTTTTTCCCGGACAGCCCTGCGCAGAGGGGGAAACCCACGCCACTCATTTCCCCGGACCCTGCCTGTCCGCTACGCGCCGGGGCATACCGAAGAGGGGTGGCGACGGTCGTTCCATCCCGGCTCGGAGCCGGCCCGAGACCCGTCCGGTCCTGCCCGCCATCAGCGTGCCACGAATTCTTGGAATTCGGTCGATGTCATTTAGCCGGGATTAACCAAGAGGCCGCTCAATACGAGGGCTTAAGGTTGATCCTTTCCTAAACGGCCGATCTCACCGGCCCGTCGGGCGCTCGTGCGCCGGCGGCCGGCCGGGCGGGTCCGTGCGGGACAAGCCATCGAGTACAGGCCGCATGGACCTCGTCGCGTATTCGTCCGGTCGCCTCGCCCCGGGCTCCCTCCGCCGCCGCCGCCGCAACCGGCGGCTCCTCGGCATCGCCGCCGTGCTCGGTGGCATCGGCGCCGCCGCCGGCCTGATGCCGCGCGAGGCGGTCCGGCCCCCGGTGGCAGGCCTCGCGGCGAATCCGGTCGCGCCGCTGCGCGAGGCCCGCATCTCCCCGGTCGAGCTCGGCTGGATGCTCGCGCCGGTGCCGACTCTCGGCAGCGACGCGGCGGGCTTCACCCGCGAGAGTCCGGCCGAGGCGAACCCGCTCGTCGCGGCCGCGCCCCCCGCCCCGGTTCCCGCGCCGCAGCGCCTCGCCGAGGCCGCGCCGGCCGCCCTCGTCGAGCGGGACGTCTCGCCGCTCGCGGCTCTGCGCCCCGATGCCGAGCCGCGCGACACCGCGCCGTCCGCGGCGGTGCAGCCCGCCACCACGCCGCTCGTCGCCGTTCCCCTGCCGGTGCCACGCCCGCCCGAGCTGCGCCCTTCCGAGACACGGCCCGTCCCGACCGTGCTGGCCACCCGCGTCCCGCGGCGCTCCACGCAGGCCATGGCCTCGACCCAGAGCGTATTCAAGGCCGCCCTGCCGGAGGAGCCCTCGCTGTTCGACCGGATCTTCGGGGGAGGGGGGGCGAGCGCCCCGACGCAGACCCTCGCCTACGCGGCCCCCGGCGGCCTCGATCCGAGCCCGCGCCCGCGCCTGAGCGCCAGCCCCGGCATCGCGGTCTACGACATCAGCGCCCGCACCGTGACCCTGCCGAGCGGCGAATCGCTGGAGGCGCATTCCGGCCTCGGGCCGCACATGGACGATCCGCGCAACGTCCACCTGAAGATGCGCGGCGCCACGCCGCCCGGCACCTACGACCTCACCGAGCGCGAGGCGCTGTTCCACGGCGTGCGGGCGATCCGACTCAACCCGGTCGGCGGCAGCGGCGCCATCCACAACCGCGTCGGGCTGCTCGCCCATACCTACATGCTGGGCCCGAGCGGTGCCTCGAACGGCTGCGTCTCGTTCCGCAACTACGACCGCTTCCTGCAGGCCTTCCTGCGCGGCGAGGTCCGCCGCCTCGTCGTGGTGCCGGGCAGCGGCGCGAGCGACCTGCCGCGGATCGGGCGGGGCGGGCCGTCGGACCGCGCCACGCGGGGTTGACAATCGTTCGAGACCCCCTGTCCGAACCCCTGTCCCGTCCGCGACCTCATCCTGAGGTGTCGGCGATCGGAGATCGCGCACGATCGAAGATCGACCGACCTCGAAGGAGCGCTCCAGGAGTCTCCGCGATCCCTGGAGGCCTCCTTCGAGGCTCGTTTCACTCGCACCTCAGGATGAGGCCGCGGGTGGGAGGGGACAAAGGGCGCAGCACGGTGGGTCGTTGGGTCGAGCCTGTCTTGAAACCTCCGGGAGCCGGAACTCCCGGAGGCCGCTTTCTCACCTTTCGATCATTCCCCGTCGATCTTCGCGCCGATGATCGCGATGGCGCGCTGATAGACCGAGGCGGCGTTCCAGCCCTGGATCGCCGCGAAGTTCGGCTCGCCGGGCTGGTAGCCGGCGCCGGCGCGCCAGCCATGGGCCTTGAGGAAGTTCGCGGTCGAGTTCAGCGCGACCGAGGCGTTGTCGAGGCTGCCGCCGGTGCCGTAGTTCAAAACATTCTTCGGCAGGAACTGGGTGTGGCCGATCTCGCCATGGGCGGCGCCGCGGGTGCTGGGGCTCAGAACGCCGCGGTCGACCAGGGTCAGGGCGGCGTAGAGCTGGTCGGTGAAGTAGGCCGAGCGGCGGCAATCATAGGCCAGGGTCGCCACCGCCGAGAGGGTGTTGACGTTGCCCTTCACGGCGCCGAACGCCGTCTCCATGCCCCAGATCGCCAGCAGCGGGCCCGGCGGCACGCCGTAGCGCTGCTCGATCGAGTCGAACAGCCCGGCCTGCGAGCGCCTCATCGCCCGGCCGCGCGAGATGATCGACGCCGCGCCGCGCTTGGCCATGAACTGCTCGAGGGAGAGCTTGAAGCTCTTCTGACCCCGGTCGGCCGCGATGGTGGCCGACGAGTACGAGGTGCCCATCAGGGCCGAGATGGCGGCGGGGCTGGCGCGCCCGCGGGCCTCGTCGGCGAAGTCCCGCTTCCAGGCCTCGAACCCGGCGGCCGTGTTGCCGCATTGCGCGGCGTGCGCGCCGCCGGCCAGCACCGCGAGACCCGCGGCGATCAGGGCCCTCCCGTAACCGCTTCCGATCATCGAACAACACTCCCTCGGAGCCGCGCCGCAGGCCTCGGGACGTCGGGCCGCCGCGGCTCCCATTTTCCGGCAATCGATGCCTGCCCGTGGGGCGACGCTACAGTGCCGTCGACTGCGGAATCTTTACGGCGGAACTGCAACTCGCATCGAATCCGGTCCATCGCCCGCGAGCGTGGCCGGATTCGTCGAGTGAGATGTAGGTCGGCGGCGGTCGCGACAGGAAAACGGTCCGCGAGCGTGGCCTTTCGGCCACGCTTTCGATCAGGGCACTCGGCCTTTCGGCCACGCTTTTCTGGTAAAGGGATCCGGCCTTTCGGCCACGCCGCCGGCTCAGGCCGAGAGCCCGAAGATCGTCCGTGCCTCGGCCGGGCTGGCGGGGGCGCAGTCGAGATGGGCGAGCAGGCTCACGGCCTTCTCGACCAGGGCCGCGTTGCTCGGGGCGAGCTGCCCGCGCGACAGGTAGAGGTTGTCCTCGAGCCCGACCCGGACGTGACCGCCGGCGGTGGCGGCGAGCGCCACCATCGGAAACTCGGCCCGTGAGATGCCGAAGGCCGACCACACCGCGTCCCGGGGCAGGCGGTCGCGCATCTGCAAGAGGGTCTCGGGCGTCGCCGGCGCGCCCCACGGGATGCCGAGGCAGATCTGAAACATCGGCGGCGAGTCGAGATGCCCCTCCGCCAGGAGGTGGCGGGCGAGCTCGATCTGGCCGAGGTCGAACACCTCGATCTCCGGCTTCGCCCCGGCCGCGCGGATCAGCGCCGCCATCGCCCGCAGATGGGCGGGCGTGTTCATGAAGGCGTGCTCGCCGAAGTTCATCGTCGCGACGTCGAGGGTGCAGATCTCGGGCCGCAGCGCCGTGACGTGCCGGGTGCGCGCCTCCGGCGAGGCCAGCGTGGTGCCGGGGCCCGCCACCGCCGGGTCGGGATCGCCGGCGACGTAGCGCCCGCCCGCGCCCGTGGTGAGGTTGAGGATGACGTCCGAGTTCTTCTCGCGGATCCGCTCCACCACCTCGCGGTAGAGCGACAGCTCCATGCTGGGCTTCGCGGTGGCGGGATCGCGCACGTGGATGTGGACGATCGCGGCGCCGGCTTCCGCCGCCTCCAGGGCCGATTGCGCGATGGCCTGCGGGCTCACCGGCACTGCCGGATTCTTCGAGGGCGTATCGAACGAGCCGGTGAGGGCGCAGGTGATGACGGTCTTGCGCGACATGGGTGCCTCCCGCTTCAGATCATGCCGCCGTCGACCACCAGGGTCTCTCCGGTGACGTAAGGAGCGCCGGCGGCGAGGAACAGCATCGCCTGGGCGATGTCCTCCGGCTTCGCCATCCGCGCCAGCAGGGTGCGCGCCACCGACTCGGCCTTGCGCTCGGCCGACCATTGTTCCGTCCACGGCGTCTCGACCAGGCCCGGCGCCACGGCGTTGACCCGGACCTCGGGGGCGAGCGCCCGGGCGAGGCTGCGGGTGAGGTTCACCAGCCCCGCCTTGCTCGCCGAATAGGCGAGGCTGGAGCCGCGCTGCCCGAGCCCGGCCACCGAGGCGGTGTTGACGATGGCGCCCTTGGACTGGCGCAGGGCGGGGGCCGCTGCGTGGGCGCAGCGGAAGGGGCCGATCAGGTTGGTCGCGAGGATCGTCTGCCAGAACTCCTCGGTCATCGCGTCGAGGTCCGAGAAGGCGATCGGCGTGGTCGTGGCCGGGGTGCCGGCATTGTTGATGAGCACGTCGAGGCCGCCGAGCGCGTCGATCCCGCGCGCCACCATCGCCTCCGCCTCGCCCGGCACCGAGACGGTGCCGGGGAGCGCCCGGACCGTCAGGCCCTCGGCCGTCAGTCGTGCCGCGGCATCGGGCCCGCGGGCATCCTCGGCGAGGTGGTTGAGCGCCACCTCGGCGCCGCAGCGGGCGAAGAGCGTGACGGCGGCGAGCCCGATGCCCGAGGCGCCGCCGGTGACGAGCACGCGGCGCCCGCGCAGATCCGCACTGATCATGGGAGTGTCCACCCTGCGAAACGTTGTTTCGCGAGAGAGTGGCAGGGCGGGGCGGGGCTTGTCCAGCTTCGATCGCGCATCGGGGGTGCGCTGCCCGCGTGGCTTGGCCGGGGCGGCGGCCGTGCCATGATCGGGGGTCGGGGGGCAGTGGAAGGTATCGGCGTCCGATGGCTGGGGCCGCACTGGACGCAAATCGTCCCTCCCACCCGCGACCTCATCCTGAGGTGCGACCAACGGGAGCCTCGAAGGAGGGCTCCAGACATTGCCGACATCCCTGGAGCCCTCCTTCGAGGTCAGTCGATCTTTGATCGACTGACACCTCAGGATGAGGTTGTGGATGGGATAAGGATGCAGACGATTTAGATGTTCAGCTCAATACTCCCAGAAGATCCTCTGCAGCTCCTTGGTATCGCTGGTCTTGGTGAGCGCGACCGCCGCCAGGATCTTGGCCTTCTGCGGGTTGAGGTCGTGGGCCACGACCCAGTCGTACTGGTCGTCGGGCTGCTCGGCGTTGCGCAGCACGAAGCCGTCGCCGACGCGCGAGGAGCGGATGATCAGCGTGCCCTTGGCGCGCAGATCCTTCAGCGTGTCGACGAGGTAGCCCGCCACCGAGCCGTTGCCGGTGCCGGCATGCACGATCGCCTTGGCGCCCGCCTGCACGGCGGCGGTGTAGGGCGCCGGGTTCATGTTGCCCGAGCCGTAGACGATCGCGACCTCCGGCAGGGTGTCGATCGTGTCGATGTCGAATTCCGAGGATGCGCCGTGCCGCTTCACCGGCGCCCGGAACCAGTAGGTCTTGCCCTCGACCACCATCCCGAGCGGGCCCCACTGGCTGAAGAACGCGCTCGGCTTGATGTTGACGCGCTTCGTCACGTCGCGCCCGGCCTGGATCTCGTCGTTCATCGTCACCAGCACGCCCTTGCCCTTCGAGGCCGGGCTCGCCGCGGTGGCGACCGCGTCGGCGAGGTTAAGGGCGCCGTCGGCCGAGATGGCGGTCGAGGGCCGCATCGAGCCGACGACCACGATCGGCTTGTCGCTCCTCACGACGAGGTCGAGGAACAGCGCGGTCTCCTCCAGGGTGTCGGTGCCGTGGGTGACCACCACCCCGTCGACGTCGTCCTGCTTCAGGAGGGCCGAGATGCGCTTGCCGAGCTGCACCAGCTGCGCGTTGGTGAAGCTCTCGGAGGCGATCTGGAGCACCTGCTCGCCGCGCACGTTGGCGAGCTCGCTCAGGGAGGGCACCGCGGCGATCAGCTTGTCCACCGGCACCTTGGCGGCTTGGTAGGTGGCGCTGTTGCTGGCATCCGCCCCCGCGCCCGCGATGGTGCCGCCGGTGGCGAGGATCACCACGTTGGCCTTGCGCGCGGCGGCCGGCGCCGTCGTCGCGGTCGTCGGCATCTCGCGGGCGGTCGCCGAGCCGGCGAGCGGCACGGTCGCGAGCATCAGGGTCGCGAGGGCGGGCAGGAGGACAGGGCCGGAACGGCGCATGGTCGGGTCCTTACGATGAGGAATCGAGGCCCTGAGCGGGTACCAGCCCCGTGCCTCCCCCGCCAGCGTCCCGGCGCAGGATTGCCGCAGGGACGCGCAGGCCGAGCCGGCAACTTTTCGCGGAATCGGGCGTTCTCACGTTACATGACGCCAAGCGTCCCGTGCCAGCGGTGACTGGTACACTCGACAGTTCAGGATATGACCATGTCCGCCTCCCAGGACGCTCTCAAGCCGCGTTTCGCGCAGCACATCGACATCCATTGCCCCGACGACCGCGCCTATTGGGCCGGGCATTTCGGCGTGAGTGGTGAGGAACTGCGCAGCGCCGTCAAGCTGGTCGGCTCGCGGGTCTCGACCGTGGCGGCGCATCTGGGCCATCAGGCCGCGTAATCTTTCGGACTCTGAAAATTCTGGCGCCGCGGACCGGTCACGGTCCGCGGCGTTCTGCCGTTCCGGGCCCATCTCTGGGAGCATGAACGAGACCCTGTGGGGATTGGCTCGCGGGTCGACCTGCCCCACGGCCCGACATCTCTCCGCGTCATCCCAGGGCTCGCCGATGGGCGAGAACCCATGATGGCGCGGAGCGTTTGGATTGGCTCAAGCGAACTCGAACCGGCTTCGAGTTCCGGATATCCAGCCCCGCTTCCACGGCCCGGGAGCGACGCAGTGGACGGTAGCCCTTTCCTTCGAGCCATCCGCCGCTTTCCTCCTACACCGCGTCCGGGCGCTCGATCGGCGCGACGAAGCGGCCGAGCGACAGGCCGAGCCGCTTCGTGACGACCGGGCGCACGGCCTGCCAGGCGCGCGGGCCCATTGCCAGCTTGGCGGCTTGCAGCCACCACAACCGCGTGCGGCGCACCGCCGGGCTGAGGCCGGCAGCATGCGCCATCATGTGGCGGGCGCCCGCCGCATCGCCCCGGTCGAAGGGCTGGCTGGCGTGCCGCACCGCCGCCATGGCGAGCCCGAGCCGCATCGGCGCCTCCATGTCGGCGACCGGCGCCGCCTCGGGGTAGCCGAAGACGGTGTCGAACATCAGCTTGCGCTGGTCGATGTCGCGCAGCATCTGCTCGTAGTAGAACGACGACATGTTGCTGCCGTGCTGGCGCCAGACGCCCTGCGGCCGGTCGATCCGGGCGACCGATCCGTGCAGGGCGAGCCGCAACCACATCTCCTGGTCGCCCGAATGGGTCAGCTCCGCCTTGTAGCCGCCGACCCGGTGCTGGATCGCGGTGCGCACCACGGCGGTCGAGGTGTGGATCGGGTTGATGAAGCGGTTGAGCGCGAAGAACTGCCGCGTGTCGTAGACCGTGTGGCCCGCCTCGCGATCGGCCGGCGGCATCTCCGGGCGCGGCTTGCCCTCCTCGACGCTGAGATAGGGGCCGTAGACCAGGCTCAGCTCCGGCCGCGTCTGCATCAGGTGCGCGGCCCTGGACAAGGCCCCGGGCGTGACGAAATCGTCCGCCGAGAGCAGGAGCAGGCACTCCGCCCGCGCCCAGGCCAGGCCTTCGTTGTAAGTGGCGATGTGGCCGTGATTGGTCGCGTGCCGGACGTACTCCACGCGGGAATCGGCCCGGCACAGGGCTCTCGCCACCTCCGGCGTGTGGTCGGGCGAGGCGTCGTCGAGGATCAGGACGCGGACGTCGCAATCCTCGGTCGCGAGGACGCTGCCGACGCTCTCGGCGAGGAAATCCGCGTAGCGATAGCAGGGAATGATGACGTCGACGCTCGGCATGTCCGACCCTCGGCATGGCCGACCCTGGCTGGCCGGTCCCGGTTGCACGTCTCGGCTGCGCGCGTGTCGCGGGAGGTCAGCCGGCGCGAGACGACCGCACCCCGCGGTTCCTCACGCTAGGCCGCGATCAGACCATGGGTCGGGGGCGGAGCAACCTTGTCGAGTCGGAGGAGCCGGACCGCATTTCGGGGGCGGCGCTTACGCCGATCGGCGGGTTCGGCCGGGCAGTCCGGGCCGGAAGGTCCGCATCGGCGCGGAGCGGGCGGGGACGAGACCGGTCCCGCCCCCGCGTCCTTGGACGACCTCCGACTGATGGCTTCGCAAAGCGGAGATCGGCCGCGCCCAAGCGCCGCGCGGGCGTGTGATACGAACTCCGGAAGGAATCTTCCGGAGTTCGTATCATTGGCCCGGATGCACGAACAGGCCGTCGAACTCGCCGGGCTCGTAATGGCGGCCGGTAATGTCGGTGATTACGATCCACTCGTGGCCGTCCGCCGCGAGTTCGTCCGCCTTCTCCAGAGCCGCCTCCGGTGAGGAGCGCTGGTACGAGAGGTGCCCGTCCGGGGTGTGGGCCGTCACGACGAGATGCATGGCTCTCCTTGCTTGCTCGAACAGCCATACTACCGGAACATGCCTCGCGGGGCGAGTCGGGCCGTCCAAGCCTCGTGAGGCCGCCGTGTCGCCCGTGCCGGCTGGCTCGCGGCCGGGCTTCCTGCCCCACCGTCACGGAGCGGCCTCACTCCGGCGCTAGTACGGCCGGGCCGTCGCCGCTCCCCTGGAGGCTCAAAGATGCCCGTCCTGTTCGCCGCAGCCTCGTGCCTCGCCCTCGGGATCGCCCTGGTGGTACTCCTCGGGCTCAGCGCCTGAGCGACATCCGCACCACCTGAAGGGACTTCCGCCCCCGACCTCAGAGCAGCGCCCGCGCCGCCTGCGACACCTTGCGGATCGAGAGGTCGACCTCGTCCGCCGATCCGGTGATCCGCTCCATGTTCCGGCGCACCGAGGCGACGCTGCGGGCGGCGTTCTGCATGTTGGCCGACATGTCGCGTGTCACCGCGGCCTGCTGGGTGATGGCGCTCGAGACCCCGACCGAGATCTCGCTGACGGTGCCGATCGCCGCCACGATCGCCGCGATCGCCGCGACCGCCCCGGAGGTCGCGCCCTGCACGGCGTCGATCTGCGTGCCGATCTCCTGCGTCGCTCGGGCCGACTGACCGGCGAGCGCCTTGACCTCGGCGGCGACCACCGCGAAGCCGCGGCCCGCCTGACCGGCCCGCGCCGCCTCGATGGTGGCGTTGAGGGCCAAGAGGTTGGTCTGGTCGGCGATGGAACGGATCAGCGACACCGCCTCACCGATCCGGTCGGCAGCCTCCGTCAGGCTCGCCACGATGCCGCCGGCATCCCGGGCCTTCTGCACCGCCGCGTCGGAGGCGGCGCGGGCATCCTCGGCGTGGCGGCCGAGCTCGGCGATCGAGGCGGCGAATTCCTCGGTGCCGGCGGCCACCGCCTCGACGTTGCCGGAGGTCTGGGCCGTCTGCTCGCTGGTGGCGCGGGCCTGGCCAGAGACCTCCGAAACCGCGACCGTGATCGCCGCGATGTCCGCCTCGATCGTCCGCTGGCCGACGCTGCGGCGCTGGCGGTCGAGCACCTGCTGGGTGATGTCGGTGGCGAACTTCACCACCGCGCAGGGCTTGCCGTCGAGGTCGAGCACCGGGTGGTAGGCGCCGAAGATCCACACGTCGCGGCCGCCCTTGCCGACGCGGTGGAACTCGCCGGCCTGGTGGCGGCCGTCGGCCAGGCCCTGCCAGAACGCAGCATAAGCAGCGCTCGTCCGCTCGGCCTCGGCGACGAACAGGCCGTGGTGGCGCCCCACCACCTCGTCGCGGGCGTATCCCATCGCGTCGAGGAAGATGGCGTTGGCCTCGGTGATGATCCCCCCGGGCGTGAAGTGGATCACCGCCTGCGAGCGGTCGAGGGCGGCGATCTGGCCGGCCAGGTAGGTGTCGCGCTCCTTGCGGGCGGTGATGTCGGAGGCGAGCTTGACGATCCGCACCACGCGGCCGCGCCGGTCGAGCACCGGGTTGTACGAGGCCTGGATCCAGATCGAGCGGCCGTCCTTGGCGATCCGGCGGAACTCCCTCGTCTCGAACCGGCCCTCCCGCAGGCCCTGCCAGAACGCCGCGTAGTCCGGGCCGTCGCGCTCGCCCGGCGGCATCAGCAGGCTGTGATGCCGGCCCTGGAGCTCGGCCAGGGTGTAGCCGGTCAGGCCCAGGAAGCAGGCATTCGCATCCAGGATCATCCCGGCCGGGTCGAACTCGATCCGGCCTTGAGACCGGTCGACGGCCGCGAGCAGAGCGGCATGACTCGATGGGAGGAAGGACAAGGGGGCGGTCTCTCGCAGCACGTGCCCGAGACCGTGCTCCCGAATTCTTATTGAAGAATGAAGAAAAGCATGATCTTTTTTAAAGCAATGATATGAAAAAATACCTAATAAACGACAGTATTTTCGTCAATCAAAACACTAACAAAACAAAACGACTGGGCATCTCGGAATATTGTCGCAGAATCCCGTGGGCGGCGCGCGACGCACCGGGACGGACCTGGCGCATTACGGAAGATGGAGCGGCGGCGTCGCAAGCCATGTCTGGTATGCAGGCCTTGTCGCCATTTGCCGCGCCGCACCAGATGCGCCGCCAGGACAGGCGCGAACCACGAATCGGGCCAATGATTGGGGCACAATATTATGGAAGACGGTCGATCGACGGCGGGCCGGGTGTCCGGGGCTCCGCCCGGTCGATGCGGGGACGGGCCGGCCGCCCTCCCGCGAGGGGAGGGCCCGCCGGTCGTCAGCCCTTGCGCTGCGCCTTCATGTAGCTGCTGATCGCGGCCTGGCAGTCCGGCGACAGCTTGGACTTGTTGTGGCGGAAGCAGGCCTGCACCTCGGGTCCGTCCGGCGAGAGGTTGCCGCAATAGGTCAGGTAATCGCCGGTGCAGTACTGCTTGAGCACCGCGCGATCGACCATCGCCGATTGGGCGAGGGCGGGCTGGGCAAGGGCGGCGCCGGTGGTCAGGACGAGGGCGAGGGTGGAGCGCAGGAGCACGACGTCTCTCCGGGAGGGTGAGGGGAAGGTCGGGGTCGGGGGGAAGGCGGCAGCCTGCCCGACGATCCCGGCCGCAATGGGGTACCTTGGCCGTGCGCGCGCGCCGCGCGGCCGAAAAAGGCTGCGCAGACGCGTCCGCTGCGGGGTCGAATCCGAGACTTGACCATCGGCGAGAGCCGCGACCGGCGCCGGAACGCCCGTCTCGACTGTCGCACGAGCCGATCGACCCGTCCCGAACCGGACCGTATCCAAGACGAGCCGGCATCGGGACTGGACGGATCGATTATCGTCTTCGCTGCAGATGATTTCCAGAAGATTTCTTCCGGAGGCCGACTCGCACCGGATGGCGGCGCAGGACCGCGAGGAGCCCGGATCCACTTCGCCGCGACGGGTCCGAGGGGCGCCGGCCGGGGCGCCGCTCAGAGGCGGCTGAGGCGCACCCGGGCGACGCCCGCGATGCCGATCGCCCGGGCGGAGGCCTGGGATAGGTCGATCACCCGGCCGCCGACGAAGGGGCCGCGATCGTTGATGCGCACCACGACCGAGCGGCCGTTCGACGTGTTGGTGACCCGGACCCGGGTGCCGAAGGGGAGGCGGCGGTGAGCCGCCGTGAAGGCGTGCGTGTTGAAGCGCTCACCATTCGCAGTGCGCCGGCCCTGAAATCCGGGTCCGTACCAGGAGGCACGGCCGGACTGGGCTTCGGCGGGCGTGCTGGCTTGTAACGTCACTCCGACGGCGCCCGCTGCTGCGAGGCCGAGGATCGCCAGCTTTGCCTTCGAAACCATTTCGCATTCCCGTTTTGTTGCTTGACGCGGTGCAACATAAAACCGAAGAAGGCGACATTATGGAACAGTGCAAATAAAGATATTCTAGCGTATACTCAAAGATGTTTGTTTCTTCGTCGTGCGTGGTTTACATCGGTTAACTGTTTTCGCAAGGAAGGGCCGCGAAGGGCGGCGCGGCGCGGCCTGCCACCGTACGGCCAAGGTTCGGCGAAGGGGGCGGGGATCAGGGATTCCGCCCCGCCTCGCGCAGGGCGATGCGGATCAGGTCGGCGAGGGTGCGGGCGCCGAGCTTGCGGCGCAGCTGCGTGCAGGCATTGGCGATGGTCTTGTAGCTGAGCCCCAGCTCCTCGGCGATCGTCCCATGCGAGCGCCCGGCGCCGAGGCGGGCCAGGATCTGCCGCTCGCGTGGGGTGAGGGGAGGGGCGGCCGGCGCCTCGCGCCGCAGGCGGTCGACCTCGGCGGCGAGCGAGGGCGCGACGTAGGTGCCGCCGTCCCGCACCCGCTCGAAGGCGAGGTGCAGCTCCGACGAGGCGGTGTCCTTCAGCACGTAGCCGGCCGCCCCGCTCTCCAGGGCGCGGACCGCGATCTCCGGGTCGTCGTGCATGCTGAAGACCAGGATGCGGGTGTCCGGGGCCACGGCCCGGATCCGACGGATCAGCGCCAGGCCGCTGAGCGAGGCGCCCTGGAAGGTCAGGTCGGCGACGACGAGGTCGGGCCGGTGGCGGCGGAAGCGGCGATAGCCCGCGGCGATGCCGGTGGCCTCGTGCACGGTCCCGACGCCGGCATCCTCCAGCACCCGGCGGCAGCCCTGCAGCACGATCGGGTGGTCGTCGACGACGAGCACGTCCATCACTTCGCCCTCCGGGTGGAAGCCCGCGGGACGGAAACCCGCGGGCCGTCGCACGTCAGTTGGTCGGCTGGCCGGCCGCCACCTTGGCGGTCCAGTCGTCGAAGGCGACGACGGTCTGGCGCTGCTCGCCCAGGGACTCGATCCCGAGGGTGACGACGTCGCCGGACTTCAGGAAGCGGGCCGGCTTCATGCCCATGCCGACGCCGGGCGGCGTGCCGGTGGTGATGACGTCGCCGGGCTCGAGCAGCATGAAGTGCGACAGATAGGAGACGATCTGCCGGCAGTCGAAGATCATCGTGCGGGTCGAGCCGGTCTGCATCCGCTCGCCGTTCACGTCGAGCCACATGCCGAGATTCTGCACGTCGGCGATCTCGTCCGGGGTGACGAGCCAGGGGCCGAGGGGACCGAAGGTCGGGCAGCCCTTGCCCTTGGTCCAGGTGCCGCCGCGCTCGAGCTGGAACTCGCGCTCGGACACGTCGTGACAGACGCAGTAGCCCGCGACGTAGTCCAGCGCCTCGTTGGCGTGGACGTAGGACGCGCGCTTGCCGATCACGATGGCGAGCTCGACCTCCCAGTCGGTCTTGGCCGAGCCCTTGGGCAGGATCACGTCGTCGTTCGGGCCGACGATGCAGGACGGCGCCTTGTTGAACAGGATTGGCTCGGCCGGGATCGGCGAACCGGTCTCGGCGGCATGGTCGGCGTAGTTGAGGCCGATGGCGATGAAGTTGCGCACATGGCCGACGCACGGCCCCAGCCGCGTGCCGGCCGGCACCTCGGGCAGGGTCGCAGGATCGATGCCGCGCAGGGTGTGGAGGGTGTCGGCGGCGAGGAACGGGCCGGCGATGTCGCGGATCACCCCGGACAGGTCGCGGATCGCACCGTTCCCATCGACGAGGCCCGGCTTCTCCGCCCCGCTCTCGCCCCAGCGCACAAGCTTCATTGGTCGTCTCCCTAGATCCACGCGGGCCGGGACATTGGCGCCGGCGCCGGGCCGCCGCAAGCCGGCGAGCCTGCCCGATAGCGGCTTCGCCCGTTGCAGTTTCGTCACATGTGGGGCGAAACCGTGTCGGCTCGGCGGGCGGGGCCGTTCGGCGCCATCTTTGCCTCTACAGGAGAAGTCCTGATAGGCAGGCCGAATTCCCAATCTCGACTGAGATGATGCGTTCGTGAGCAATCACTGCACGCTCGTACTCAAGTCGATCTGATAGATCCCGAGCCCGACCCCGGGATTGCCTGAACGCTGCCTGCTGCCGCATCATCCCGCCCAAGCTGTGGGCGTCCGTGAAGCCGCGCGGCACGGAACTTTGGGGTCTGGGGTAACGTCATGACGGGTTCGAGGCGGGCGGCGCTGCTGGCCGGCACATCGCTGATGCTGCTGGCGGGGGCCAACGGGGCGGCGCAGGCGGCGGCGTTCGGGCTGCGCGAGCAGAGCGCCCAGGCGATGGGTCTCGCCTTCGCGGGCGCGGCGTCGGGCTCCGGCGGCCTGTCGTCGATGTTCTGGAACCCGGCCGTCGTCACGATGAAGCCGGGCTGGAACTCGGACTTCAACGCCACCCTGGTGGCGCCCTCGGCCACCATCACGCCGACGACCGGCACCTTCCCGCCGCTGATCGGGCTCGGCAATTCGGGCGATATCGGCCAGGCGGCGGTTCTGCCGGCGACCTACACGAACTACCAGATCAGCGACCGGCTGTTCATCGGCCTCTCCGGCGCCGCGCCGTTCGGCCTCATCACCAAGCCGAACCCGGTCTGGGCCGGCCAGACCTACAGCCGGTCGTCGAAGATCTTCTCGCTGAACTTCAACCCGGTGATCGGCTACAAGGTCAACGACTGGCTGTCGGTCGCGGCCGGGCCGGTGCTCGAATACTTCAAGCTGACGCTCCGCCAGGCCACCGGCATCACCCCGGGCGCCCAGACGGCGTTCCTCAAGGGCGACGATTGGGGCTGGGGCTTCACGGCGGGCGTGGTGGCGCGCCTCTCGGAGGGCACCACGGTCGGCGTCGGCTACCGCTCCTCGATCAACCACCAGATCGAGGGCTCGGCCTACGGCATCGGCCAGGTCCGCGCCTCGCTCAACACCCCCGAGAAGGTCTCGGTCGGCCTGACCCAGGCGATCACCCAGGACTTCCGCCTGAATTTCGGCTTCGAGTGGGACAACTGGACCCGGATCGGCTCGCCGGCGATCGTGTCGCTGGCGCTCGGCCGGCCGGTGACGGCTCTGCCGCTGAACTACAAGAACGGGTTCTACTACTCGGTCGGCGCCGAGTACGACTTCACCCCGCAATGGACCGGCCGCCTCGGCTTCGCCTACGAGCAGTCGCCGATCGACCTCTCCAACCGCTCGACCCGCCTGCCCGACGGCGACCGCTACTTCGCCTCGGTCGGCGCCAGCTACCGCTACAGCGAGAAGATCCAGTTCGACGTCTCCTACCAGCACCTGTTCTCGGTCGGCGGCCGCAACCGGATCGCGATCGTGCCGGGCGAGCCGCTCTACACCGCGCCGCTCGCCTTCCTGGCGACCTCGGATGCCAGCGCCGACATCGTCTCGGTCGGCCTGAAGTACCGCTGGGACAACCCGCCGGCCCCGGCGCCGATTCCGGTGCCGATCGTCCGCAAGTACTGAGCGAGACAAGAGAGCGTCGCCGGCCGCTCTCACGGCCCTCGACGTCATCCCGGGGCTCGCCGAAGGCGAGAACCCGGGATCCATAATCGCTGGCGGTGCCGGACCAAGCGGACAGCGTACCGCCTCATCCTAGAACCTCAGCGGTTATGGATCCCGAATTCCGTTTCGCGGCCCCGGGATGACGTAGGAATATTTCAGATTTATCTGGATTGACGGCGAGCCCCCGGGACACATCCCGGGGGCTTCTCTCATCTCACGCCTTCTCGAGCACGTAGGTCCCCGGCGCCGCGCCGAGCGACGGCAGCACCCCGCCGCCGGGCTGGCGCGCCGGCACCCGCTCGGAATTCTGGTACTCGAGCCAGGAGAGCCAGTACGGCCACCACGAGCCCTTGTGCTCGGTCGCGGCCGAGATCCAGTCCTGGAGCGAGCCGTGGGCGGGACCGCCGGTCCAGTACCCGTATTTGGGTTTCGCCGGCGGGTTGACGACGCCGGCGATGTGGCCCGACCCCGCCAGCACGTAGTCGACGGAGCCGCCGAAGGCGCGGCAGCCCTCGAAGACCGAGAGCGCCGGGGCGATGTGGTCTTCTCGGGTGGCGAGGTTGAAGACCGGGATCGTCACCTTACCGAGGTCGAGGCGCACGTTGCCGAGCATCATCTCGCCGCGCGACAGCTTGTTGTCGAGGTAGCAGTTGCGCAGGTAGAACGAGTGGTTGGCGGCCGGCATCCGGGTCGCGTCGGAGTTCCAGTACAGGAGGTCGAACGGCAGCGGCGCCTTGCCCTTCAGGTAGTTGTTGACGACGTAGGGCCAGATCAGGTCGTTCGGCCGCAGCATGTTGAAGGCGTTGGCCATCTTGGCGCCTTCGAGGTAGCCGCGGCTCTGCATGCCGGATTCGATCGAGCGGATCTGCGCCTCGTCGACGAAGACCTTCAGGTCGCCGGCATGGGTGAAGTCGACCTGGGTGGTCAGGAAGGTGGCGCTGGCGATGCGGTCGTCGCCGACCGCCGCCATGTAGGCCAGGCTCACGGCGAGCAGCGTGCCGCCGACGCAGTAGCCCACCGCCGAGACCTGGCGCTCGCCGGTCGCCTTCTCGATCGCTTCAAGGGCCGCGAAGATGCCCTCGCGCATGTAGCTCTCGAAGTCCTTCTGCGCGTGGCGCGCGTCCGGATTGACCCAGGAGATCACGAACACCGTCAGGCCCTGGCTCACGGCCCAGCCGATGTAGCTCTTGTCCTTGTTCAGGTCGAGAATGTAGAACTTGTTGATCCACGGCGGCACGACCAGGAGCGGGCGCTTGAGCACCGTGTCGGTCTGCGGTGCGTACTGGATCAGCTCGATCAGGTCGTTGCGAAACACCACCTCGCCGGGGGTGTTCGCCATGTTGACGCCGACCTTGAACTGGCCCTGGTCGGTCTGGCGCACCCGCAACTCGCCGCCGCCGGCCTCGACGTCCTCGGCCAGCATCTTCATGCCGCGCACGAGGTTGGCGCCGTTCTCGCGGAACGTCTCGCGGATCAGCTCCGGGTTGGTGGCGAGGAAGTTCGACGGCGACATCGCGCCGGAGATCTGCCGGACGTAGAACTGCGCCTTGGCGCGGGTATGCGGATCGAGCCCGTCGGCCTCGTCGACCAGGACCTCGGCCCAGCGGGTGGTGATCAGGTAGCCCTGCTTCAGGAAGTCGAAGACCGGGTTCGTCGTCCATTCGGGCGCGGCGAAGCGCTTGTCCTTGGGGTCGGGCAGGGCGACGGGGGTGACCGTCGTCTCGCCCTGCATCCGCTGCAGCGTCGAGCCCCACAGGGCCAGGAACTGGCCGCCGATCAACGACTGGGCCTCCAGCGCCTTCTGCGGATCGGTGAACCACTTCTCGGCCACGGTGCCGAGCGTGCGCACCACCTCGGTCACCGACTCGGCGAGCGCCGTGCTCGGCTTGCCCTCCTCGAGGGGCTTGGCGTAGGCGGCGAGCGCCCGGCTGAACTGCTCGGTCATCAGGCCCGCATTGCGCGACAGGGCCTCCACATCCGCAACCGGCGCCGTACTCCTCTCAGACGTCACGCGCGTTCTCCTCCCTCATGTCGACGGTCCGCCGCAGCAAGCCGCCTTTCCGACAAAATATCGTCGCAAACCGCCGGTTCCGCCAGATGACCGGACCGGGTTTCCTCACTGCCACGGTGCCCTCGCGCAAGGTTTCCCAAACGTCATGCCCGCGTTCCCCGCTCTTTCGCCCGTCGCCGCCCGCACCGCAATCCTCTTGGCGATCGTCCCGGCCTGCCTCTCCGCCGGCGGCTGCGTCCTCGACGGGGCCGGCATCCGCGACGCTGCGAAATCCGCCGGGTTCGGCCCCAAGGAGGTCGCGGCGCCCGACTTCGTGAAGGAGACCCGCCGCGGGGGCGGCGAGTTCCTGCCGGTCGGCGTCTCGGCCCCACCTCGCGAAACCCGCGCCAAGTCGGCCGCCGGGGTGAAGCAGCTCGAGGCCGAGCTCGATGCCAGCCGCCAGCGCAACGAGGCGAAGGGCCGCGACGCCGCCAAGGTCGGCGGCGCCGTTAAGCCGCCGGCTCCTCCGAAAGTCCCGCCGGCCGAGTGACGCAAGGCTCCGCCCTCGAACTTCCTCTTCCCCCAAAACCCCTCTAGACAGCGTGTGTGACACGCGCGTCGCAGCGGCGGCGCCGATCCAGGACCCGGCCATGACCGATTTTCATCGCATCAAGCGACTGCCCCCCTACGTCTTCGAGCAGGTCAACCGGATCAAGGCCGCCGCCCGCGCCAACGGCGCCGACATCATCGATCTCGGCATGGGCAACCCGGACCTCGACGCGCCCCGCCACGTGATCGAGAAGCTGGTAGAGACCGCCGGCAAGCCGCGCACCGACCGCTACTCGGCCTCGAAGGGCATTGCCGGCCTGCGCCGCGCCCAGGCGAACTACTATCAGCGCCGGTTCGGCGTCTCGCTGAACCCCGACACCCAGGTCGTGGCGACGCTGGGCTCGAAGGAGGGCTTCGCCAACATGGCGCAGGCCATCACGGCGCCGGGCGACGTGGTGCTGGTGCCGAACCCGAGCTACCCGATCCACGCCTTCGGCTTCCTGATGGCGGGCGGCGTGATCCGCTCGGTCCCGGCCGAGCCGACCCCGGCCTTCTTCCCGGCGGCCGAGCGGGCGATGCAGCACTCGATCCCGAAGCCCGTGGCGCTGGTCGTGTGCTATCCGTCAAACCCGACGGCCTACGTCGCCTCGCTCGATTTCTACCGCGACCTCGTCGCCTTCGCGAAGAAGCACGAGCTGATCCTGCTCTCCGACCTCGCCTACGCGGAGGTTTATTTCGACGACGCCAACCCGCCGCCCTCGGTGCTGCAGGTGCCGGGCGCGATCGACGTGGCGGTCGAGTTCACCTCCCTGTCCAAGACCTTCTCGATGGCCGGCTGGCGGATGGGCTTCGCGGTTGGCAACGAGCGGCTGCTCGCGGCGCTGACCCGGGTGAAGTCCTACCTCGATTACGGCGCCTTCACGCCGATCCAGGTCGCCGCCACCGCGGCCCTGAACGGCCCGGAGGACTGCATCCATGAGATGCGCGCCACCTATCGCCGCCGCCGCGACGCGATGGTCGACGCGTTCCAGAAGACCGGCTGGGACATCCCGGTGCCCTCCGCCTCGATGTTCGCCTGGGTGCCGATCCCGGAGCGTTTCCGGAGCCTCGGCAGCCTCGAATTCTCGAAGCTGCTAGTCGAGAAGGCCGACGTCGCGGTGGCGCCGGGCATCGGCTTCGGCGAGCACGGCGACGATTACGTGCGCATCGCGCTGGTCGAGAACGAGCAGCGCATCCGCCAGGCCGCGCGCAACATCCGCCGCTTCTTCGACAACGCCGATCGCACGCTGCACAACGTCGTGCCGATGCAGAAGGTCGGCTGAGCTTTTCCATGAACGCGCCCTGCCATCGACGAGGTCGATGGCAGGGCGTCCGGCGCATCAGCGCCGGCGCCCGGTCGGGCTTGCCCAGCGATGTCGAACGGGTCCGTTCGGCATCGCTGGGGTATTTATTTGTGGCCGGGGGGCGACAGGGCGGCGCAATCGCGTCCCCGGCGGCCCCCCGCGCCCGGCCCCGGGTTGATCCGGGGGCCGCCCGGCATCAGGGTACGGTCAAGTTTCGCTCCACCCTGGGTATCCGATGCGTCGCTCGCTGAAGCTCGTCGTTCTCGCCGCCGCGGCCGCCCTGCCGGCCGCCTGCGCGCCGAACCCGATCATCGCCCGCGACCCCGTCCCGGCCCCGAGCCCCGACGTCGCCTATCGCTGCTCCTCGACCCCCGCGCTCCTCAACGGCTACTGGGCCGAGTGCGAGCGGGTGCAGCGCGAGCGCGAGGTCGTGGTCCGCACCAAGGGCTGACCGACGGGGCCACTTGGGGCCCGACCCAGGACAGCACGCCGCGCCCCGGAACCGGGCGCCGCTCCCCGCGCGTTGACCGGCATCCGTCACCGGAGGATGCCCCGCGTGGTCCGTCATCGTCTCCTGCCGCTTGCCGCCCTGGCCTGCCTCGCGAGCCCCGTCGCGTCCGGCCCGGCCCTGGCGCAGTCGCCGCTCGCGGTGCGGGTGCGCCCGCCGGCCGTCGAGCCGGACATCTACAATCGCGCTGCCGCGCCCGGCCCCACCGTCCTGCAGGTCTCGCCCGACCTGGTCGTCGGCCCGCTGCCGGTCGGCCGCACCGGCCTGGTGGCGATCCGCGCCGTGCCGGTCGCCGCCGTCACCAATGGCGGCGCCTTCGGACCGGCCGGGTTCGGCTACTACAATGACAGCGTGAGCGAGGGGCCGCTCAACCGCCCGCACCGCATGGCCGACTACGTCCTCGGCAGCCGCGCCTACTGACGCTTCACACTCGGAAAGGACACGTCCATGCGCGCACGCCTCCTCGCGGCGGGTCTCCTCGCCGGATTCGCCACCCTCGCCGCAGCCTTGCCGGCCGCCGCCCAGAGCGTCGGCTACGTCACCGGCTTCCCGGGCCGGGACCCGGCCGGCGACGACGAGATCGGCTGGGGCCCGGCCTACCGGCCCGAGACCAGCTTCTCGCAGCCCGGCACCCCGCCGACCCCCGGCGACTTCGCCGGTGCGGCCTACCGGGCGCGGACCGGGCACGGTCCCTACGACGCGGTCCAGGCCCCGATGCGGCCGGTCCGCGGTTACCAGTACGGAGCGCCGGGCGACGGCTACGCGCCGGCGGGCTATTACGGCGAGCCCGGCATCGCGCCGCGGGCGCGGGCGGTCCGGGTGAAGCACCGGCATCACGCCAGGGCGAAGATGCATCGGGCGGCCCGGCAGGTGATGCGCTGAGAACCCGCTTCACCACTTCTCTGCGAGCCTGAATTATATTCCCGTCGGGCGACGGACCTGGCACCATCCGCGTCATCCCGGGGCCGCGCAGCGGAACCCGGGATCCATAACCGCAGACGGTGCAGGATGATGCGGAACGCTGACGGTCCCTTCCTTCAACGTCGGCGGTTATGGATCCCGGGTTCTCGACTTCGTCGAGCCCCGGGATGACCCTGTGTGTTTGGGCCGTCGCGTTAATTTACCCGCGAATCAGCCGACGGAACTGCGCCTGACCGCCCCTCACGCGAACCCCTCCAGCACGATCTTCCCCTTCGCCCGCCCGCTCTCGAGGAGCGCGTGCGCCCGGCGCAGGTTCGCGGCGTTGATCGGCCCGAAATGGTCGGCGAGGGTGGTGCGCAGCTTCCCCGCCTCGACGAGCCGCGCCACCTCGTCCAGCAGCTCGCCCTGCGCCGCGATGTCGACGGTGCCGAACATCGGCCGGGTGAACATGAACTCCCAGTGCAGCGACAGGCTCTTGCGCTTGAGGAGCGACACGTCGAGCGTCGCCGGATCGTCGATCAGCGCGAGCCGGCCCTGCGGCGCCATCAGCTCGACGAGGGCCGGCAGGTGCGTGTCGGTGTGGGTGGTCGAGAAGACGACGCTCGGGGCGCCGAGGCCGAGATCCGCCACCTGTCGCGCCAGCGCCGCGCCGTGATCGACGACGTGATGGGCGCCGAGCTCCCGGCTCCAGGCCTGCGTCTCCGGCCGTGAGGCGGTGGTGATGACGGTGAGGTCGGTGAGCTGGCGCGCGAGCTGCGTCGCGATCGAGCCGACGCCGCCGGCCCCGCCGACGATCAGCACCGCCTTCGCCGCGCCCGGCACCGGCTTGCGGACGTCGAGCCGGTCGAACAGCGCCTCCCAGGCGGTGATCGCGGTGAGCGGCAGGGCCGCCGCCTCGGCGAAGGAGAGCGAGGCGGGCTTGTGGCCGACGATGCGCTCGTCGACGAGGTGGAACTCGGCATTGGTACCGGGGCGCTCCAGGGCGCCGGCATAGAACACCGCGTCGCCGGGCCGGAAGCGCGTCGCCTCGGGGCCGGCGGCGACGACGATGCCGGCGGCGTCCCAGCCCAGCACCTTCCAGCCCTCGGCTTCCGGCGCGGCGCGGCGGCGCACCTTGGTGTCGACCGGGTTCACCGACACCGCCCGGACCTCGACCAGGAGGTCGCGGCCCGTGGGCTCGGGGCGGGGAAGGGTAATGTCCTGGAGGGCGGCCTGGTCCTCGATCGGCAGGGAAGTCTGGTAACCGACGGCGCGCATGGGCGGGCTCCTTGATGACTGAAGCGGAGATGACCGCTACGATCGGAGTGCGCAAGAACGCACATGAAGCGCTCATAGTGTCGAAAAGGATACCGTGATGGCCCGCACCCGGCACCGCAGCCTGGATTGCAGCCCGGGCTGCGCCGTCGAGGCCACGCTGCAGCTGATCGACGGCAAGTGGAAGGGCGTGATCCTCTACCACCTGCTGGCCGAGGCGCCGGCGCCGGAGGACTCGCTCCGGTTCAACGCCTTGCGCCGCCGGATGCCGAACGTGACCCAGCGCATGCTGACCAACCAGCTGCGCGAGCTGGAGGCGGACGGGTTCATCCACCGCACGGTCTATGCCGAGGTGCCGCCGCGGGTGGAGTACCGCCTGACCGAGCGCGGCCGCAGCCTCGAACCGGTGATCCGGGCGCTCAAGGCCTGGGGCGACGCGCACTCGGCGCCGAATGGGGTCTCGACGGCGGACGCCGCCTGATCCGTCAGCGCGACAGGCTGCGGAAGGTGCAGATCCGGCCGCGATCCTCATAGCCCGCCGGACACTGCGCCACGCAGGCGCCGGCGGCGAATTTGAGGGGAGGGCGGCAGTAATACGCATCCTGCTGTGCCCGGACCGGCGGCGGTCGCAAGAGGCTCACCAGGATCGTCACGGCGGCGGTCAGGATGATCCCGAGGGCGACGAGGCGCAGCACGGATCCGCACTCCTGCGTTATGTGCACTGCACTGTATCATATGGAACAGAGCTAAGCACGAACAGTGCAGCGCTTGGACGGCGAACGGGGGGACGGGCCTGGGGATGGCGCCGTGCGGCATCCTGGCTTCGCGCTCCTGCGCGGTTGACCCGCCCCGGCGGACGTGGCCCCACTCCATCACGTTGTTCCGGTCACGCTGCCGGTCTCGCCCTCGAAGCACGGACCCCGCCTCTCGCGCAGGGAAAGGACAGGATTGCAGACGATGGCGGAGCTCAGCCGTCCGGATCTCGATTACCGCCTGAAGCAGCAGAAGATCCTGTCCGAGTTCGGCGTCGAGGCCCTGCGCGCCGACGATCTCGGCCGGCTGCTGCAGCGGGCGACCGAACTCTGCGCCGAGGGGATGTCGGCGCAGTTCTGCAAGGCGCTGGAATACAAGCCGGGTCAGGACACCCTGCTGGTCATCGCGGGCGTCGGCTGGGGGCCGAACGTCGTCGGCCACGCCCTCGTCGGGGCCGATCTCGCCTCGCCGGCGGGCTACGCCCTCAAGACCGGGCAGCCGGTGATCTCCAACCACCTCGAGAACGAGCGCCGCTTCCGCACCCCGCAGCTGATGGCCGATCACGGCGTGCGTCGCGCCCTCAACGTGCTGATCCGCAACCGCGAGGGCGATTTCGGCGTGCTCGAGGTCGACGACACCCGCGAGGGCCAGTTCGACGAGACCGACATCGCCTTCATGCAGGGCTTCGCCAACCTGCTCGGCGGCGCCATCGAACGCCAGCGCAGCGAAGCCCGGCTGCAGGCCGCCCTCGACCGGCAGGAGCTGCTGACCCGCGAGATGAGCCACCGGGTCAAGAACAGCCTCGCCACCGTGGCGGGCTTGCTCTCGCTCCAGGCCCGCACCACCGAGAGCCAGCAGGCCCGCGACGCCCTGGCGGATGCCCGCTCGCGGGTCGAAGCGGTGGCGCAGGTCCACGACCAGCTCTGGCGCCAGCCCGACCTCGCCGCGGTCGAGCTGTCGGGCTTCCTCGACAGCCTGTGCGAGAAGCTGCGCGAGAGCGCGCCCGGCCACGCCATCACCTGCGCGGCCCCGGCCATGCCGATCCCGGCCGACCTCGCGATCCCGCTCGGCCTGTTCGTCAACGAACTCGTCACCAACGCGGTCAAGTACGCCTATCCGGGCGCCCACGGCCCGGTGCGGGTCGAGGCGGTGCCGGCGGGCGAGGGCAAGGTCCGCCTCAGCGTCTCCGATGACGGCGTCGGCCTGCCCGAGGGGTTCGACACGGCGGCGGCGCGCCGCAGCCTCGGCATGCGGGTGATCCACGGCCTCGCCCGCCAGCTCGGCGGCGACCTCGCGGTGTCGGGCACGAAGGGGGCGCGCTTCGCCCTGACGCTGGATCTCGCCGCGCCGTAACCGTTGCGTACTGATTTTTCCGGGGCCGTCAGGTCGAGCCGCTTCCCACGGCTGCGCGTCTTGCACTAGGCTCCGGCAGCGCTGCCGCTGACGCGGCGCGACGGGGACGGAGCACCGGCCCCGAACCGAACAAGCCCGGGCGCCAGACCCGGGCGGATCGTCAAGGGCAGGAAACGATGGGCGAGTTCTCTCGCGGCGGGCCGACCCGCCGCCGCATCCTGGCATCCGGCGCCGCTGCGGCCGGTCTCGGGCTGATGGGCGCGCGCCCGGCCTTCGCGGCCGTGGACTGGAAGCGCCACGCCGGCACCACCCTCGAGGTCAACCTGATCAAGGGGCCGCGGGGCGACCTGCTCCAGCGCCACGCCGCCGAGTTCACGGCGCTGACCGGGATCAAGGTCAATTCCGAGGTCATCCCCGAGCAGCAGCAGCGCCAGAAGATCGTCATCGAGCTGACCTCCGGTCGGCCGAGCTTCGACGTGGTGCACCTGAGCTACCACGTGCAGAAGCGCCAGTTCGACAAGGCCGGCTGGCTCGCCGACCTGTCGGGCTACCTCAAGGACCCGAACCTGACCGATCCCGCCTTGCGCGAGGCCGATTTCAGCGCCGCCGGCCTGCAATACGCCAAGACGCCGAAGGGCGAGATGCGCTCGCTGCCGATGTCGGTCGACTACTTCATCCTGTACTGGAACAAGGAACTGTTCCAGAAGAAGAACGTCGCCTACCCCGAGACCTTCGACGACATGATGCGGGCGGCCGAGACGCTGACCGACCCGAAGGCCGGCACCTACGGCTTCGTCGGCCGGGGCCTGCGCAACGCCAACATGGCGCTCTGGGGCGCGTTCTTCCTCGCCTATGGCGGCCGCTTCCTCGACGACAAGGGCAACCTGCTGATCGACGGCCCGGAGGCGGTCGAGGCGACGAAGCTCTACCAGCGCCTGCTCACCAAGACCGCGCCCCCCGGCGTCGTCGGCTTCAACTGGATGGAGTCGATGGCGGCGTTCACGCAGGGGCGGGCCGCGATGTGGCTCGACGGCGTCGGCTGGGCGCCGCCGCTGGAGGATCCCAACGCCTCCCGCGTCGTCGGCAAGGTCGGCTACGCGGTCGTGCCGAAGGGCCCGAAGGACCACGCCTCGGCCACCTACGGCGACGGCATCGGCGTGACGGCGGCGAGCACCAAGAAGGAGGCCGCCTACCTCTACTGCCAGTGGGCGGTCTCGAAGATCATGGGCGGGCGCCTGCTCCAGGCCGGCGGCGGCGTGCCGTTCCGCGATTCGATCCTCAGCGACGCCGAGGTCCAGCAGGGCGTGAAGATGCCGCGCGAGTGGCTCGATTCGGTGATCGGCTCGTCGAAGATCAGCAAGCTCGGCCTGCCGGTCGTGGTGCCGGTGGCGGAGTTCCGCGACATCGTCGGCTCTGCCGTCACCGCCACCCTGTCGGGGGCCGACCCGGCGACCGAACTGAAGAAGGCGGCCGAGCAGTACCGGCCGATCCTCGAGCGCAGCGAGAAAGCCTGATGGCCCGGGCCGGCCTCGCGCCATCGTCCGTCGCGCTGGCGCCTGACGAGGCGCCGGCTTCTCGCTGGCGCCCGCCGGGCTACTGGCCCTTCGTGGTGCCGGCCCTGGTCGTCGTCGTCGGGGTGATCGTCTTTCCCTGGGCCTTCACCCTGTGGATGAGCCTGCACGAATGGAAGGTCGGGGCGGACCCGGCCTTCGTCGGCCTCTCCAACTACGCGCGGCTCCCCACCGATCCGCGTTTCCTCGACGCGGTGTGGCAGACGCTCGTCTACACCGCGCTCTCGGTGGTGCTGCCCCTGATCCTCGGCACGCTGGCGGCCTGCGTGTTCCACGCCAAGTTTCCCTTGCGGGGCTTCCTGCGCGGCGTGTTCATCCTGCCGATGATGGCGACGCCCGTCGCCATCGCGCTCGTCTGGACCATGATGTTCCACCCCCAGCTCGGGGTGCTGAACTACCTGCTCTCCCTCGTCGGCATCCCGCCGCAGCTCTGGGTGTTCCACCCCGCGACCGTGATCCCGTCTCTGGTGCTGGTCGAGACCTGGCAGTGGACGCCGCTCGTGATGCTGATCGTGCTCGGCGGCCTCGCGGCGCTTCCGACCGAGCCCTATGAGAGCGCGCAGATCGACGGCGCCTCGCTCTGGCAGGTCTTTCGCCACATCACCCTGCCGCTGGTGGCGCCGTTCCTGTTCGTCGCCGCGATGATCAGGATGATCGACGCGGTGAAGAGCTTCGACATCATCTTCGCCATCACCCAAGGGGGACCGGGGACCGCCTCGGAGACGATCAACATCTACCTCTACAGCGTCGCCTTCGCCTATTACGACGTGGGCTACGGTTCGGCGATCGCCGTGGTGTTCTTCCTCCTCATCATCGCCCTCGCCGCCGCCCTGCTGGTGGTCCGCAAGCGCACGCAAGGGGCGGTCGAATGAACGGGCGCTGGCTCCTCAAGCAGGCCGCCCTGCTCTTCGCCGTCCTGGTGATCGTCTCGCCGGTGATCCTGTTCTTCGTCTGGATGCTGTCGCTCTCGGTCAAGTACGAGATCGACAACGCGGCCTATCCGCCGATCCTGATCCCCGAGCGCCTCGCCTGGAAGAATTACCTCGACGTGCTCGAGTCGAACCGGTTCTCGACCTACTTCCTCAACAGCCTGCTGGTGACGGGGACGGCGACCGGGCTCGCCCTCCTCGTCGGAGTGCCGGCCGGCTACGGCATCGCCCGGATGAAGGCCGCCAAGGCGGCGGTGGTGATCCTGGTCGCCCGCATCACGCCGGGCCTGTCCTACCTGATCCCGCTCTTCCTGCTGTTCCAGTGGCTCGGGCTCCTCGGCACGCTGTGGCCGCAGATCATCATCCACCTCGTCGTCACGGTGCCGATCGTGATCTGGATCATGATCGGCTACTTCGAGACCACGCCGCTGGAGCTGGAGGAGGCGGCCACCATCGACGGGGCCAGCCGCTGGCAGGTGTTTCGCTACGTCGCGCTGCCTATCGCCAAGCCCGGCATCGCGGTGGCGATGATCCTGGCGGTGATCTTCTCCTGGAACAACTTCGTCTTCGGCATCGTGCTCGCCGGGCGCGAGACCCGCACCCTGCCGGTCGCGGTCTACAACATGATCTCGTTCGACCAGCTGAGCTGGGGGCCGCTGGCGGCGGCGGCGCTGATCGTCACCCTGCCGGTCCTGGTGCTGACGGTGTTCGCGCAGCGGCAGATCGTGGCTGGATTGACGGCGGGGGCGGTGAAGGGGGGGTG
>NZ_JBEXZS010000221.1:0-3947 GCF_040593685.1 Methylobacterium sp. EM32
CCGCCGCACCACCCCCGCCGCCGCGGAACGAGGCCGCGCTGCAGCCGGAGGAGTGGCGGCAGATCCAGCAGGCGCTGGCCCGGTCGGGACATTTCGCCGGCAAAGCCGACGGCCGACCGGGGGAGGGGACCCGGGCCGCGATCGCGCGGTATCAGCGCGGGCTCGGCGCGCAGGCCACCGGCCGCCTCACCTCGGCGCAGATCGACCGGCTCCTCCCGCCCCGCCCGGTCAAGGGACCGATGGCGGCGCGGTGACGCGCCGGCGCCGAAGCGCCCCCGGAACGGATGCAGTTGCGTGCCGTTCGCCCCGCATGACCGCGCTTCCCCGACCCCGGCACGACCTGTGGCCCGGACTCCTGATCGGCCTCGGCCTCGGCGGCTTCTTCGACGGGATCGTGCTGCACCAAGTGCTGCAATGGCACCACATGCTGAGCAGCTGGTACCCGATCACCTCGCTCGACGCGTTGGAGCTGAACACCCGCTGGGACGGTTATTTCCACAGCGCCACCTACGTGTTCGTGGTGCTCGGCGTGTTCGGCCTGTGGCGCCGGGGCGGTCCTTACGACGGCCGGGTGCTTGCCGGCGCGGTGCTGCTCGGCTGGGCGGCGTTCAACCTCGTGGAGGGCGTAGTCGACCACCAGATCCTCGGGGTGCACCACGTCAACGAGACGGTGCCGCGGGCGGCCTGGGCCTGGTGGGATGCCAGCTTCCTCGCCTGGGGCGCCGCCATGGCGCTGGCGGGCGGCCTCCTGGTGCGGGGGCGGTGATGCGGCGCGCGGCGCTGCCGTGGATCCTCCTCGCGCTGGCGCTCACGGCCGCGACGGTGCCGGTCTGGGGACGCTGGGTCGCCGGGTTCGACCCGACGCTGGACGAGCTGCTGAGCCTGCGGTGCGCGCCGGCTCAGACCCCATCGTGACGGCTCACGCCACCTTGCGCGGCACCATCCGCTCGCTCACCAGGGCCTGCCGCGCCCCCGACGGCCCGGCCTCGGCGTATTCGGCATCCTCGTTGACGTTCCACACGTCGTAGCGGCGCTCGCCGAGAAGAATGTTCCGCGCCGTCAGCATCGCGGTCATCATCGCGTGGTCCTGGTTGTTGTACTTGTGCATCCCGTTGCGGCCGACGAGGTGGAGAGTCGGGTAGCTCCCCTCGAGGTCCCGGCGGATCGTCGCCACGTGGGCGCGGTAGGCGTCGTCGTAGACCGGATAGGCCTTGGGCTGGCGCACCACGCAGGCATCGACCACGCTCGCCGGATCGACGAGGCCGATCAGGCCGATCTCGCGGCGAGCGAGCGCGATCAACTCGGAATCCGGCGCGTTCCACAGGCCGTCGCCCTCGAAGCAGAAATATTCGAGGCCGAGGCAGGTATAGGAATCGTCCGGCACCATCTCGGGCGACCAGGAGCGGAAGTTCTGCACCCGGCCGACCTTCACCGCCGGGTCGTGGACGTAGATCCAGTTGTCCGGGAAGCTGTCCTTGGCCTTCGCGATCAGCGCCACGGTGACGAAGTCGCGGTAGCGCAGGGAGCGGGCCTGGAAGGTGCTCAAGGGGGCCGGGCGGATGGCGCCGACGAGCTCGCGGATCGGGGCCGAGGAGACGACGTTGCGGGCCGTGAAAGTCTCGCGCCCGCCGCCCTCGCGCCGGGCGCTCACCGTCCACAGCTTGGTGGCGGAATCGTAGGACAGCCCGTCGACCCGCCGGTCGAGCAGGACCCTCCCGCCATTGCGCTGGATCGCGTTGGCGGCGGCGTCCCACATCATGCCGGGGCCGCGGCGGGGATAGCGGAATGACTCGATCAGGGTCTTGATCACCGGGCCATCGTTGGACGCCGGCCGGTGCAGCCCGAGGGAGCGCTTCAGCCCGTCGCGGATCGCCGCGCCGAGGTCGAGGCCCTTGATGCGCTGGGCCGCCCAATCGGCCGAGATGTCGTCGCAGGATAGGCCCCACACCTTCTCGGTGTAGGTCTTGAAGAAGATCGAGAACAGCCGCTCGCCGAACTGGTTGCGGACCCAGTCGTGAAAGCTCCGCGGCTCAGGAATTGGCCGCGCCCGGGCCCAGAGATAGGAGGCGACGCAGAGCCCGCTCTCGATGAGGCCGAGGTTGCGCAGGGCCTCGAAGGCCTTGAGCGGGTAGGCGTAGGTCTTGCCCTTGTAGTAGATTCGCGACAGCCGTGGCCGCTCGATGAAGTCGTCGGGCAGGATCTCGTTCCAGAGATCGACCACCTCCTGCGACTTCGAGAAGAAGCGGTGGCCGCCGATGTCGAACAGGAAGCCCTTGTACTCCACGGTGCGGCTGATGCCGCCGACCTGGGTCGCGTCGCGCTCCAGCACCACCACGTCGCGGCCGGCCTTCGCCAGCATGTAGCCGGTGGTCAGGCCCGCCGGTCCTCCGCCGATCACCAGCGTCTCGGTGTGAAGGCTCATCGCTGGGGCAACTCCGGGGCCGGCACGGCCGCTTGGGGTGGGTCCCTGGGACCGGTCTCTTCCCGAGCTTTATCGTCGGGATGGTAAAGATCCGCTCAACCGGCCCCGCTCAGTACACCTCGCAAAACTCCCGCCGCGCTGTTGCTGCCGCAGCCAGCCGCGACGGTGACCGGGAGTTTCGTGAGAGACACTAACCGGGGGGTAACGGCGCCCGTGCGACCCCGGGCCCACCCGGATCTCATCCAGGCCAGGATCCCGCGCCATGCTCGCCGCCTTGCTCCCCCAGGCCCGGTCCGGAATGCGGGCGGTGCAAGCCTCTTCCCAGGTCTCCCCCTTCGAGCGCCCGGCGCTCGTCTGGCTCCTCGTTCTCGCCGGCGCCGTCGGCTTCACGGCCTGGGCCGGAACCGGGGCGATCCTGCGCGACCTGCGCCTGCCGGACACCGACGACGTGATGCGGCTCGTCCAGGTGCGCGATCTCCTCGCCGGCCAATCCTGGTTCGACCTCGCGCAAGCCCGCCACGTCGGTGCGCCGCCGATGCACTGGTCGCGCCTCGTCGACGCGCCGATCGCCGGCCTGATCCTGCTGGCCCGGCCCTTCGCGGGGGCGGCCCTGGCCGAGGGGATCGCCGCGGTGGCCTGGCCGCTCGTGCTGCTCGGCCTCTACGCGGCGATCCTCTACCGCGGGGTGCGCCGCCTCTTCGGATGGCGCGCCGCGGCCTTCGCGCTGTTTGCCGCCACGCAATCGGTCGTCGTCAGCGGCCTGTTCGCCCCGGGGCGGATCGACCACCACAACGTCCAGATCTGCGCGATCGTCGCCCTGGCCCTGAGCCTCGCCCGCTCGGACATGACCCTTCGGGACGGCGTGCGCGCCGGCGCGCTCGCGGCCCTCTCCCTGGCGGTCGGGCTCGAGGCGCTGCCGTTCATCGCGCTCGCCGGCCTCGTCCTCGCCGGCCTGTGGCTGCGGGCCGGGCGCGCCGCGCTGCCGCCCTTCCTCGGCTTCGGCCTCGCCCTCGGGCTCGTCGCCCCGGCGCTGTTCCTCGTCCAGACCGCGCCGGCGTCATGGAGCGCCACCGCCTGCGACGCCCTCTCGCCGCCCTGGCTCTGGCTCGCGGCCTCGGCCGGGCTCACGGCCGGAGCGGCCGGCCCGGGGCCGGGGGGCGGGAGGGGGGGGCCGGGGGGGGCGGGGGGGGGGGGGGGGGTGCCGGGGGGGGGGCGGGGGGGCGGGGGGGGGGGGCCCGCCGGGGGGGGGGGGGGGGGGTGGTGGGGGGGGGGGGGGCGGGCCCGGGGGGGGGGGGGGGCGGGGCGGCCGGGGGGGGGGGGGGGGGGGGGGGGGGGGGGGCGGGCCGGGCGGGGGGGCCGGGGGGGGGGGGGGGGGGGGGGGGGGGGGGGGGTGGGGGAGGGGGGGGGGGGGGGGGGGGGGGGGGCGGGGGCGGCGGGGGGGGGGGGGGGGGGGGGGGGGGGGGGGGGGGGGGGGGGGGGGGGGGGGGGGGGGGGGGGGGGGGGGGGGGGGGGGGGGGGGGGGGGG
>NZ_JBEXZS010000018.1:0-4626 GCF_040593685.1 Methylobacterium sp. EM32
TCCCCCGCGTCGCCCTGGTGCAGGAGGCGGCGGTGCTCGGCCTTGGCGCCGATTGCCCGGCCAAGGCGTACGGGCGCTGGAACTGGCGGGACGACCCCATCGACGCCGAGACTTACGTCGGCGCCATCGAGCGGCACCTGACGCTATGGGCCGCGGGGGAGGACCTCGACGAGCAGTCGGGCGTCTCCCACCTCGCGCACATCCGGGCCTGCTGCGCGATCCTGCTCGACGCCATCGACGCCGGCGCCTTCCTCGACGGGCGCCGGGTCAGCCCCGAGACCGTCCGCCTCCTCAAGGGCTACGACGCGTCCAGCATGCCGGTCGTGAAACCTGTGGAACTCGCCGCCGGCTGAGATCGCAACTGGGCGATGCCCCTCCTACTTTGGCGCCATGAACCTGCCCGACGCCAAGTGGCTCGACTTCCTCAAGGCCGGCATCCCGACCTTCCTTGGCCTCGCCGCCTTCGCCGCGGCGACGCTCTACCTCAACCGAATCGGGCAACTCCCGATGGAGATGCCCGCGGTCGCGGCGCTGATCATCGCGGTCGTCGGCTTGCTGTCCGGCTCCCTGGCCGCCGGCCTGCTCCTTGGCGCCGGGTACCGGGCGGTCGTCTGGTTCGTGAAGCCGCTCTACCGGAACCACCTGCTCAAGAAGCGCGACGCCAAGCAGAAGCGCGAGTTCATCAGCTACATCCCGAACCTGAGCGACCGGGAGAGATTGATCTTCGAGCACTTGCTTCACCATAACCAGCGGACTTTCGAGAACACGCCGGACTGCGGCCACGCCTCGCTGCTGTACTCCCTGGGCTACGTCAGGATGCTCGCCAGCAATCGCGAGGTGGACTACTTCGCCGTTCCCTTCGGCATCACCGACCCGGTCTGGGAGGCGCTGCAGGAACGGAAGGCCGAGTTCCCGTACCGGCATGCGAACAAGCCGCGGGGAAGGACGTCGGACATCTCGCCCTGGCGCGTGCCCAGGGTCTGAACCCCAACAGCAGACGCCATTTAACCAACGGGATCGCCCACACCCTGTTGGTGAAATCGTTGGGGCGGTGCGTCAGGGCGCCACGGTCCGCGTCACGAAAAACGTCACCGACGGGTCCGAAACCCCGTTGACCCTTGCGGGCTGCGCACGCGGGAGCATCGCGTGATGCTCACCCCGACACGCGGCGTGCGCACGGCGGCCCACGTCGTCACCGCCAGCCCGAGGGCGCACAGCGCCAGCGTCGTCGCGAACGTCCGATCCATGGCAGGTCTTCCGCCGGGCATGATCGCGCATCCCCGGCCTAGCGCCAGGGCACGAGGGCCTCAGTCGCCCGACGAGACGTCGCCAGTACCCGTCGAGGGGCACGGCCCGGCCATCGCCACCGTCACGTCGAGGCCGTCCTGGCGGGTCACGCTCCACACACGCATCTGCCCGCCGCCCAGGGGTGACCAGGAGCCCCCGAGCTCGCCCGACCGGTCGCGCCACGCCTCCCCGGGGGCCTGAAGCTGGATTGTCTCGCGGCCGCGCTGGTCCACGCTCCCGCACGTCACGGTCGTCGTCCAGCCGTCTCGGCCGACGGGCGAGGCGTAGACCCGGGCGAATCCCACGCGGCCGCCGACGACGGGCCCGCGCACGGACAGGAAGAAGCGGTCGCCGGTCTGCGGGAAAGGCTTCTCCTTCGGCGGGATGGTGGCGGCGTAGCCCGCGGCGATGGCGGGGATGACGACCGTGCGGACGAGGACGTGGTCGAAGAGGGTGGCGATCACGACAGGGTCTCCATGGAAGGGGGGCTCAGTCGCCCGTCGAAAGCTGGCCCACGCCCGAGGCGCAGCGGCTGTCGGTGAACTGCGCCGGAAGGTCGAGCTCGGCGCCCCGCAGGGTGATGATGAAGTTCTCCCGGCGGCCGTCGACGAGGTAAGTGCCGCCGAGGCCGGGGCCGCGGCCGCGCTCGCTCGTGCCCTGGCCGACGTGGCGCGTCAGGATGCGGCCGGTGCGGGCGTCGTGCGTGCCGCACGTCACCGTCACGGTCCACGACGCGCCCGCCGGCGTGGCCTCGACCGTGGCGTAGCGCGTGACGCCGCGGCCCCCGGGCGCCTGCACGCCGTAGCGCCAGATGTCGCCGCGCGAAGGGAACGGTGCCTCGGCGGCCTGGGCGGGGATGGCCGCGGCGAGGGCGAGGAGAGCGATGAGGAATCGGGTTGCGATCACGACAGCGCCTCCGAAGCATCGTCGCCGACGGGCGGCGCCGGGAGGGGCTCGACGCCCATGGCGAGGGACCAAGCGCGCGCCGCGACGCGATGGGCCTCGTCGAGCGGCAGAAGCCCGGCCTCGACGAGACGGGCGGCCCGCAGGACGCGCGCCCGGGCGCCACGCCCGATGAGAGAGCAGATCTCGCCGGCCTCCCATGCGGCGTGGATGCGGTCGGCGACCGCGATAAGGGTGAGGTCTGTCACGAATGAAGCTCCATGGAAGGGGTGGGGGCGAGTGCCCAGGCCGAGCCGTCCGGCTCGAACGAGACGGCGCTGGCAGCGACGACGATCTCGTCCGTGTCGCGGCGGCGGAAGCCCGGCTGCGCGGGCCTGTAGCCGATCCGGATGGCGTCGCCGGGCCGGGCGCCCTCGGCCAGGGTGCCCTTGATCCAGGCGTGGACGTCCCTCTGACCGGTGCTGACGCACCTCTGGCGGGCGCTCTCGCCGGCGTGCAGGGCGCACCCGGACAGGGCGACGGACGACGCGTGGCCGATGACGATGCCGCTACGGCGGATCGACCACAACTTCAGGTGGCGGTTGAAATACACGTGCACGGGTGACGGCTGCTCGGTCATGGCGGGCGTTCCGGGAGGAGAGGGACGGGAGCCCCGGCCAGGGACGGCCGGGGGAGGCGCGCTATTCGCGCGGGGACGGCGTCAGCCGGCATTGCGGGCCTCCCTGGCCTTCCTGATGGCGGCCCAATCCTCGGGCGTGTAGTCGATGTCCAAGGGCACGATCACCGGCGGGTTGGGGTCGTAGGGGTGGAGGATGGGGTCGCCCGGCTCCCACTCTTCGCCCGACGGAACCTCGGCGACGGCCACTGCCGCCTCTGCCGCCGGTGCCGCCGGCTGGATGTCGAGGCGCTTGAGCCTAAGCTCGACGCGGAGCAGTTCGAGCGCCGCGATGGCCGGGTGGAGCGTGCCTGCGGTGACCTCGCGGGGGATCTCCCCGAGGCGGTTGAAGGCCTTGTTGGCGGCCCTGCGCGGGTGACGGCCGGCGCGCATGGCGAGGTCGATCCGCGAAATGGCGCAGAAGGCCGCGCGCCAGATGAGCTGCTCGTCGGTGAGGGGCGGCGTGGTCTCAGAGGAAGGACGTGTTGCGGACATCGCGGTTCTCCTTGTGGTGGCGGTAGGGAGTGGACAGGGCGGCGCCGAGCATGACGCCGGCGTCGTGGATCAGGTCGTCCTCGCGGGCCCGGCCGGCGCGGACGTCGTCCCGCATGCGCTGGATCTCGATGCCGACGGCGCCGAGGACGAGAAGGGAAGCCGTGCGGTCGCGAGCGGCCGCGCGGAGGCGTTCCTGGACGGCGTCCAGGCCGAAGGTCGTCGTCATGATGGCCTCCGGAGGGCTAGTGGCGGGGCATCGCCGCGGGGCCGCTCTCGCGGCTCCGGAGACAGACTTCCACCAAGCGGCGCAGGCGGCGGATCGAGCCACCCCGCCAAGCGTCGGCCAGCGCCGAGAGCTCGTCGCCGTCGAGCTCGCCGAAGCGCTCGTCCTGCCCGGTATCCCGGCAGACCGCCCGGGCGAGCCGGGGCGCCAAGACGCCGAGGTGCTCCGGACCGGGCTCGGGTACCCGCACGATCCGCATCCGGTCGAGCAGGCTCGAAGGCAGGCCGTCCAGGCTGTTCGCCGTGGCGATGAAGGGGACGTGCTCCAGCGACACCGGATGGAGGAGGAAGACACTGTGCCAGGCGCGGGCGGTCTCCGGCTCCCACATGCCGTGGAGGCAGTCGTGGAGCGTCCCACCGTTCGAACGCCTGGTCCCAGAAGCCTTGCAAAGCTCCTCGACCATGACCATCGGGCTGGCATGCCGGTGCCGCGCCATCGCCTGCTCCACGAAGGAGAGGTGCTTGGTCGTCCAGCGGGCGTTCGTGCCCGAGAAGCTGTTCTCGGCCGAACTGTCTGCCTGGTAGCGCGCGAACGGCACGCCCAGGCTCTCGGCGACGTCCCGGCCGAGCGTCGACTTCCCGGCGCCCGCGGGACCGACGAAGCAGACGACGTCGCGGCCGACGTGGGTCCGGCCAGCCTGGCCCTCGCGGATCGCCCGGAAGGCGTCGCCGGCCCACGGGGAAGTCGCGAGGCGCGCCGCCTCCCAGGCGTTCCAGTCCGCCGGGACCGGCGTCAGCGCTAGCGGCTTGTCGAGGGCCGCGCCGAGCGCCGTCTTGACGTCCCGCTTGCCCTCGGCGGTCGCGTGGGCGTCGAGGACGCTCGCCGGGAAGATGACGACGCCGGGACCGACGGGCTCCGCCGCCTTGGCGACCGGCTCGGTCTTGGGACGCGGCCGCGGCGGGGGACCCTGGCGCCAGCGCACGATGCCGGCACGGTCCTCCTCCAGGTCGAGCCGCTCCTCCTCGTCGAGGGGCGCGACCGCCGTCTTCGCGGCCGGCACGAT
>NZ_JBEXZS010000222.1:0-11192 GCF_040593685.1 Methylobacterium sp. EM32
CCCCCCCCCCTCTCTCGCCGCGGGGTCGGGGGCGTCCCGTCCCGCCGCCGCCCGCCCCCCCCCGCCCCCCCCCCCGCCTCCCGCCGCCCCCCCCCCCCCCCCGCTCTCGGTCATTCATGTCATCGCATTTTCTTCGACGAACCGGTCTCCACCTCGTCGGAAAATGGTTCAGGGCGTTACCGTCAATTGGTGTGCAGGCAGCGGATCTCCTCCCGCGCCTGCTCCAGGAAGCGGACGCGATCCTCGTCCGTGAGCAGGATCGGGGAGTTCGGCAGCCCGTCGCGGTAGCGCGCGGTGCTGTGCCAGAGGGTGCCGCGGGCGCCCTCCGCCGCGTGAATCTGTCGGGCTCGAACGATCTCGGTCGCGGTATAGGCGTCGAGCATGCGTCTTCTCCCTGCGTCCGATGCGGTTTTTCTGTGGCAGCAGGACCGTACAGGATGTTTTCGCGCAGCGCGAGTGTGGCAGCGTTACCAAAATGAAAGAGTTTTTTGTGCTCCGCAGCATCGATCGAGAAGAAAATTCTCTCAAATTGTCGGCCTGATCGAAGAACAGCTTGTTTAGATCGTGAGGCGGGTGCCCGGTCCGAGGCGGCGCAGGAGCCGGACGAGGTCGGGGCGGCGGAGCGCCACGCAGCCTTCCGTCGGCCGAAATCCGGGGCGGGCGACGTGCAGGAAGATGGCGCTGCCGCGGCCCGGGCGGATCGGGCCGCGGTTGTAGTCGAGGTCGATGACGAGGTCGTAGAGCCCGTCGTCGCGCCACATCGTCTCCGCGCTGGTGCCGGGCGCGGGCAGGGGGATCGGGCGGTTGTAGCGCCGGTCGCGGGGCTCGTCGCACCAGCCGTCCTGCGGCCGGATGCGGCGCAAGGGGAGGGGGGTCGCGGGCCGCACCCCGAGCCGGTCCGGCCGGTAGAAGCCGCCGCGCAGCCGGAATGTCCCGCGGGGCGAGGCGCCGTCGCCCTCTCGCTTCATCCGCGTCTGGCCGCCCTTGCCGAGGGCGCAGGGGATCAGGACCGGGCCGGCGATCAGCGTGCCGCGGCGCCGGTCGAGGGGGTCCGGGCGGACCCGCAGGTGCGGGAGGGTGATGCGCTTCATGGGACCCCGTTCGTCATGGGACCCCGTTCTACGGCGCCGGCTCCGGGCCCGTCGAGGGGAGCGTGACAGGGCGCCCGGGCGAGCGGAGAATGCTGCGCCGTCCCCGTTCGAGCCCGCCCGACCGCCATGTCTTCGCCGATGCCCTCCTCGCCGATTCCCTCGCCGATCCCGCTTCCCAATTCCCCGCCGGACTGGCTCGGCTGGCTGCCGCCGCGCCTCGTCGCGGTCGACGTCGAGACGACGGGACTGGCGGAAACCGACCGGGTCGTGAGCTTCGGGGCGGTCGTGCTCGCCACCGCCTCCCTCGCCGCCGGCGCGCCGGCCATCGCCTGCCACCACCTGATCTTCGATCCCGGCCGGGCGAGCCACCCGCGGGCCGAGGCAGTGCACGGCTACGACGACTGGCTGTTGCGCCACCAGGACCCGGCCGCTGCCCATGCGGGCACCCTGGCGGACCTCCTCGCCGGGGCCGACCTGATCGTCGCCCACAACGCGGCCTTCGACCTCGGCTTCCTCAACCGCGAGCTCGCCGCCGCCGGCCGCGCCCCGGTCTCGGCGAAGGTCTACTGCACCATGGAGGCCTATCGCCGCCGGGGCGAGAAGGGGAGGGCGGCCCTCGACGCCGTGTGCCGGCGCATCGGCATCGCCCGGGTCGGGACCCGCCACGGCGCGCTGGAGGATGCCTGGCTGGCGCTCCGGGCCTATCTCTGGCTCCAGGCCTGCCCGGTGGCGGTGGCGCGCCCGGATCTCGCCGCGCCGAGCAACCTGCGCCCCGTCCCAACCCGCCCAGACGGCGCGCTGCCGCCCCGGGCCTGAGGGCGAGCGCCGTGGACAGGGCGGGGCCCGGCCCTTGCCGCGGCTTGTCGCTCCGCTACTCTGCCCCGCACGCTGCCAGGCTGCGGTCCGTCCGGGACCGTGGCCCGGCCGGTGGGAGGGTTTTACGCACCCATCCACCTTCCTCGAGAGTGCCGGTTCGATGTCGAACGCCCACCGCCTGCTCGTCGTCGACGACGATCCGTCCCTGCGCGACACCCTGACGGAGCAGCTCGCCCTGTCGGACGCCTTCGAGGTGGTCACCGCCGAGACCGCGCGGGGGGCGATGGACCGGGTCGCCGCCGAGCGCGTCGACCTCGTGGTGATGGATGTCGGCCTGCCCGACCTCGACGGGCGTGAGGCGGTGCGGCAGATGCGCCAGGGTGGCTTTCGCGGCCCGGTGATCATGCTGACCGGCCAGGTCTCGGATTCCGACACCGTGCAGGGGCTGGATGCCGGCGCCAACGACTACGTGACGAAGCCGTTCAAGTTCGCGGTGCTGCTCGCCCGCATCCGCGCCCAGCTGCGCCAGTACGAGGCGAGCGAGGACGCGGTGTTCCAGATCGGCCCCTACACCTTCCGGCCCGGCGCCAAGCTCCTCGTCGGCGAGCGCGGCTCGAAGCTGAAGCTCACCGAGAAGGAGACCGCGATCCTGCGCTTCCTCTACCGCGCCGGGCGGCAGGTGGTGGGGCGCGACACGCTGCTCGCCGAGGTGTGGGGCTACAACGCCCAGGTAACCACCCACACCCTCGAGACCCACATCTACCGCCTGCGCCAGAAGATCGAACCGAACCCGGCGACCGCCTCGATCCTGGTGACGGAGGGCGGGGGGTACAAGCTGCTGCCGTAGCCTTGAGCCTGCGGCGAGGTGGCCTTCGGCTCATCCCACGGTGCTCTCACCCTCCGGGTCATCCCGGGGCCGCGCAGCGGAGCCCGGGATCCATAACCGCCGACGGTTCAAGACGGGACGAGACGCGATCCGCCTCGCTCTCCAACGTCAGCGATTATGGATCCCGGGTTCTCGCCTTTCGGCGAGCCCCGGGATGACCCTGAGGGTGGCAGAACCATCGTCACCACGATGGCATCCACCATCGGGATACGCTCACGCGATCATCCCCCGCGCCTCCACCGGCAGCGTGCCGACGATCTCTCCGCCCCGCACGGCCACCAGTTCGTTGACCATGTTGACGACGACGCAGACGTGGTTGGGCACCACCTCGACGAGCGTCCCAACCGGGGGCCGCACCGCACAGGCCGCGAGGTCGAGGAAGCCGTGCTCCTCCGCGAAGGCGCCGATGCGCGCGCCCGGATGGTCGGGCATGAGCCCGAACCCGTCGAGGCCGCCGCCGGAATCGTTGGTGAGCGTCTTCGAGCCGGCGTCGAGAATGCCGCGTTCAGGCCCGGCCCGGCTCACCACCCGGGAGAGCACCGCCAGCGCGCAATCCTCGAGCGTCGCGACGCCGGCCGCCATCATCATGCGGTCGTTGAAGATCACCGTGCCGGCCCGGTGCTCTGTGGCGCCGCGGACCCGGCCGAGCTCCGGCAGGTTCGGCGTGCCGCCGGTCGAGACGATGCGGGGGTGAAGCCCGTGCTCGGCCAGGCCCGCCCGCGCCGCGTCGAGGAAGGCCTGCGCGCCGTCGGCGGCGCCGGCCGGGGGATAGAGGAGCAGGCCCGCGAAGGCGAGGCCGGGCAGGCCGGCGATGTCGCGGGCGAGCGCCACCGCCTCGCCCGGGGTCTCGACGCCGGCGCGCTTACGGCCGGTGTCGCATTCCACCACCACGTCGAAGCTGCGCCCGCCAGCGCGCGCGGCCTCGGGCAGGCCCGCCACCGTCACGGGATTGTCGGCCGCGACCGTGATCCGGGCGGCGCTCTCGCGCAGGAGCCGGCCGAGGCGCCCGACCGCGTGCGGGCCGATCAGGTTGTAGCTGATCAGGATGTCGTCGATCCCGGCCCGGGCCATCACCTCGGCCTCGCCGATCTTCTGGCAGGTGACGCCGCGGGCGCCCGCCTCGATCTGCATCCGGGCGAGGACCGGGCTCTTGTGCGTCTTGATGTGCGGGCGGTTGGCGAGGCCGGCCGCGTCGCAGGCGGCCTGGAGCCGGGCGATGTTGCGGGCCACCCGGTCGAGGTCGATGACGACCGCCGGCGTGCCGTGGCGGCGGGCGATCTCCTCGCGCAGGGCGGGGCTCAGCATCGCGGCGTGCCCCGGCTGATCATGAGCGGTCTCGTATCGGCACGCATCGTGGTCCCTCCTCCGGGAGTCTTCCGCGCGGGATCGTATCCACAAAAGGCGCTTGCCGCCCACCCGCGCGAGAACGCGCGGTCATAACAATCGGTTGTCCTTGGGGGGCAACCCAATCTTAGGCTTCCGATCATAGATCAGGTGGAGCGCTGGCACCGCGCAACGGAGCGTCGATGCAACCCGGATCCCGCAGGCGACCGTCCACCGCATCCCGCACGCTGGCTGGGGCGATCGTCGCCGCCACCCTGGTGATCGGCGCCGCCTCGGGCCTGACCGTCATGCAGATGCGCCGCAGCGCCTGGGAGCAGGTCGGCCGCGTGTCGCAGAACCTGCTGGAAGCGGTCGAGCACATGGTCGACCGCAACATCGAGCTCTACGACCTGTCGCTCCAGGCGGTGGTCGAGGGCCTGCACGATCCGGAGATCGACGGCATCGCGCCGGCCCTGCGCCAGGCCGTGCTGTTCGACCGGGCCGCCACCGCGAAGGGCCTCGGCGCCATCCTGGCCCTCGACGCGCAAGGCCAGGCCTTCGCCGATTCGACCGCGATCGTGCCCCGCCGGCTGCGCTTTCCCGATGCGGATTTCTTCCGGATCCACAAGGAGCGGGAGGATGTCGGGCTCCACATCGGCAAGCCGCTCCGGATGACGCCGGGCGGGCGCTGGGTGATCCCGCTCAGCCGCCGCCTCACCTATGCCGACGGGGCCTTCGCTGGCGTCGTCGTCGGCACGATCGACATCGATTACTTCAACACGTTGTTCGGCCGCCTCAGCCTCGGCGACCGCACCCGGATCGCGTTCTTCCGCGAGAGCGGCGAGCTCCTGGTGCGCAGCCCGATGATGGAGGAGGCGATCGGCAAGGACCTGACGGCGGCGCCGCATTTCCGGCGCTTCTTCGAGCACCGCGCCGGGCGGTTCGTCGCGACCGGCTACACCGAGGCGGTCGAGGGCCTGTTCAGCTACAGCCGGATCGGCACGCATCCGCTCGTCGCCACCGTGGTGGTGCCGACGCAGGCCATTGCCGACCTGTGGTGGCCGAGGGCGCTGGTGATCGCCGTCCTGGTGGCGTTCCTGTGCGCCGGCATGATCGGGCTGACCCTCGTGCTCCAGCGCGAGCTCGAGCGGCGCGCCCGCGCCGAGGAGCGGGCGCTGGCGGCCAACCGCGACCTCGCCCGCCTCGCCCAGACCGACGGCCTCACCGGCCTGATGAACCGGCGCCACTTCGACGAGAGTTTTGCGCGAATGGGCGAGGAGGCCGCGCGGACCGGTATCCCCCTGTCCCTCGTCCTCCTCGATGCCGACCGGTTCAAGCGCTACAACGATACCTACGGCCACCTCGCCGGGGACGAGGTGCTGCGCGCCGTCGCCCGGGTGCTGCAGCGCCAGGTCCGGGCGCCGGCGGAGGCCGCCTGCCGGATCGGCGGCGAGGAATTCGCCGTGCTGCTGCCGGGCTCGTCCGGCCCGGCGGCCGTCGCCCGGGCCGACCGGATCCGCCAGGCGGTGGCCCGCCTCCAGATCCCGCATGTCGGCAACGAGGGCGGCATCGTCACGGTGAGCCTCGGCGTCGCCGAAATCGTCGGCGGCGAGACCGGCGGGCAGGTCTTCTCGGCCGCTGACGCGGCGCTCTACGAGGCCAAGCGCCAGGGGCGCAACCGCGTGGTGGCGCGGCCCGGTAGCGAAGCGGGCGCGCAGGTCGCGTGAGGGAGGCGGCGCGCATGGGGGGAGCGCGGAGCCCCGGCTTCCACCGCGCCGCATTTTCTGCGACGAACCGGTGTCCAGCGCGGCGCAAAATGCTCTAGAGCTTGGCCGGGCCGGTCAGGGATCTGACGCCGGCGCCGGAGGGGAGAGCGGGGCCGTTGGCGCTCGACGACGACATCGCGATTCTGGAGGCGGCGCCGCTGTTCGGCCTGATGAACCGGGACGCCCTGCGGCTGATCTCGTTCGCGGCCGAGCGCCGGCGGCTGGAGCCGGGCGCCGTGCTGTTCACCCGCGGCGAGACCGCCGAGGGCGGTTTCGTGGTGACACGCGGCACGGTGGTGCTGGAGCCCCGCGGCCCCCGCGGCGCCCCGGTCGAGGCCGGTCCCTCGGCGCTGATCGGCCAGGCCGCCCTGTTCTCGCCCGTCGAGCGGCCGACCACCGCGCGGGCCGGCAGCAGCCCGGTCGAGGTCATGGTCGTCACCCAGGCGGTGATGCGCCGGATGCTCGAGGTCTTTCCGGACGCCGCCGCGGTGATCCACGACGCCCTCGCCGACGAGCTCGCCGCCCTGACCCGCGCCTTCGCCGACAGCCGCGCCGCCGACCCGACGTGACAGCACCGCAGGGGCTTTGCTAGAGGGGAGCCGAACCGAACTCCCGCCTGGACGCCTCCCATGTCGCACGCCGATCTCGCCCGGACCATCGAAGCCGCCTGGGAGGACCGCGCGACTGTCGGCGCCGACACCAGCGGGCCGGTGCGCGAGGCCGTCGAGGCCGCCCTCGCGCTGCTCGATTCGGGCGAGGCGCGGGTTGCCGAGAAGTCCGGCGACCAGGACTGGGTCGTCAACCAGTGGCTCAAGAAGGCGGTGCTGCTCTCCTTCCGCCTCAACGACATGGCGCTGATCCCGGGCGGGCCCGGCGGCGGCGGCTGGTGGGACAAGGTGCCGTCGAAGTTCGAGGGCTGGGACGCCGCGCGCTTCCGCGCCGCCGGCTTCCGGGCGGTGCCGGGCGCGGTGGTGCGCCGGGGCGCCCACATCGCCGCTGGCGCGGTGCTGATGCCCTCCTTCGTCAATCTCGGCGCCTATGTGGGCGAGGGCACGATGGTCGATACCTGGGCCACGATCGGCTCCTGCGCCCAGGTGGGGAAGAACTGCCACATCTCCGGCGGCGCCGGCATCGCCGGCGTGCTCGAGCCGCTCCAGGCCAACCCGGTCATCATCGAGGACAACTGCTTCATCGGCGCCCGCGCCGAGGTCGCCGAGGGCGTGATCGTCGGCGAGGGCAGCGTGCTCTCGATGGGCGTCTATATCGGCGCCTCGACCAAGATCATCGACCGGGCCACCGGCGAGGTCTCCTACGGCCGCGTGCCGCCCTACTCGGTGGTGGTGTCGGGCACCCAGCCCGGCAAGGCCCTGCCGGATGGCACCCCCGGCCCGTCGCTCTACTGCGCTGTCATCGTCAAGCGCGTCGATGCCGGCACCCGGGCGAAGACCGGCATCAACGAGCTTCTGCGGGACTGAATATCCCGGGCGTCGCGGTCGTCGTCAGACTGCGACGTTGTCGATGAGGCGCGTGCGGCCGAGACAGGCCGCCGCCAGCACCCGCGCCGGGCCCGCGACCCGCTCCAGCGGCGCCAGCGACTCGGCGTCGTTCACCGACAGATACTGCACCGGCGCGAACCCCGCTGCCTCCAGGGCCGCCCGGCCCTCGGCCAAGGCGGGCGCCGTGTCCGCGCCGCCGCGCACGGCCTCGGCCACCCCTTGCAGCACGGCATAGAGCGCGGGAGCGGTTCGCCGCTCCTCCGCCGAGAGGTAGCGGTTGCGCGACGACAGGGCGAGGCCGTCGGACTCGCGCAGGGTCGGCGCGCCCTCGATCGCCACCGGGACGTCGAGGTCGCGGACCGCGCGCCGGATCACCTGGAGCTGCTGAAAGTCCTTCTCGCCGAAGATCGCCCGGTCGGGCAGGGCTTGCAGCAGGAGCTTCGTCACCACGGTGGCGACGCCGGCGAAGTGCCCGGGGCGCACCGGCCCGCACAGGACGTCGGTCAGCCCCGCCACCGTCACGGTGGTGGCAAATCCCGGCGGGTACATCGTCGCCACGTCGGGCAGGAAGGCGGCATCGGCCCCGACCTCCGTCAGCAGGGCGAGATCGGCTTCCAGCACGCGCGGATACCGCGAGAAATCCTCGTTCGGGCCGAACTGCGTCGGGTTGACGAAGATGCTGACCACGACCCGCCGGCTGCCGGCCTGCGCCTGCCGCACCAGGGACAGGTGGCCTTCGTGAAGCGCCCCCATGGTCGGCACCAAAGCCACGCCCTCGCCGGCCGCCCGCCACGCCCGCACCTGCGCCCGCAGGGCCGGAACGTCGGTCAACTGGCGGAGGGCGGACGGGGAGGGGGGTGGTATCATCGCGCGGGGCTCCTGTCGGCCGAATCGGCGGGGAGCGTAATCGGGGCGGGGATCGGGCGCCAGGGTGGTGCCGCGTGAAGTTGGGTTGTCTTCCGCAGTCGAATGGCAGTCATACGGATCGTGACTGTTTTCGATGAAGCGGACTGCGTATTTCCAGCAAAAACGATGGGAAAATCCGGTATCTGGATGGCTGCCTGTTCGTCGATCGAACGTACGGTACCCTACGGAATGGTCTCCAGGTCGGTCTGCCTGAATTCGTCTGCCGTCGCCAGGATCGGCACGCGCTCGTATTTCGCCGACGCATAATGCAGGCAGTCGCCGAGATTGAGGCCCCGGCGTCCGGCGCGGTACCGATGCGCGGCGGACAGGGCCAGCGCCGTCGCGTGCTCGGCCGGAGGCAGGTCGCGGATCTCGATCCCGTTTGCCTCGAGGAACTCCAGGATGATCGGCTGCACGGCCGCGAGCGTCATCGCGAACTTGTCCGGACGGGCCAGGGCCAGCGCCGCTTCGAGCACGGCGACCGGAGAGGTGATCCGGATGGCCGCGCCGGCGATGGCATCGGACACGCGTCCGGCTTCCGGCTCGTCCGACAGCACAGCGACGAGTGCCGAGGCATCGATGAACATCAGCTTTCCGCCCACATCGCGTCGTAAGCCTCGCGCGGCAGCGGGGCGCGTGCCGCTTGGCCGAGCACCACGCCATGCTTCGCCCGAAGACGCGCCGCGGCCTCGCGCGGCGTCTCGATGCGCCGGCGCTCGATCGCCTCCGTCATGGCGATGACGATCGCCTCGGTGATGCCGACGCCGGCGAGCTCGGCGAATTGGCGCGTCAGCGCATCGGCCTCGGGGTTGTCGACACTGATCGTCATGCCGCCTCTCCAACCGTTCGTCTCGAGTCGGACATGTAGATTGTGATATCGACGCGCGCAAAGCGGAGCCGGGATGCTTCACCTCGGAGGAGCTGCCGGCCGCTCGGGTTCGTTCCGGACACCCCCGGCCGGCATCCTTCCGCTGTGCCGTCGCCCGGTTGAACGAAGGAGCCACTTGTTCCATGACCCCGGACGACCTCGCCGGCACGCTCGATTTCCTGCGGCGGGCCGAAGCCCTCAAGAGCACCCTGCGCAGCGGTGCCACCGCGTCGGGCCGGCAGGAGAGCACCGCCGAGCACACCTGGCGCCTCTGCCTGATGGCGATGGTGCTGGCCGACGGCGTCGCGGGGATCGACGCGCTCAAGCTCATCAAGATGTGCCTCGTCCACGACCTCGGCGAGGCGGTCGGCGGCGACATCCCGGCGACCGATCCCCGCGCGGCGGACAAGAGCGTGCAGGAGCGCCGCGACCTCCTCTCCCTCACAGCGACGCTGCCGCCGGTGCGCCGGGACGAGATCATGGCATTGTGGGAGGAGTACGAGGCCGGCACCTCGCCGGAGGCGGTCCTGGCCAAGGGCTTCGACAAGCTGGAGACGATCCTCCAGCATAACCAGGGCCGCAACCCGCCGGGCTTCGATTACGCCTTCAACCTCGATTACGGCGCCCGGTACACCGCCCGTCACCCGCTGACGGCGGCGATCCGGGCCGTGCTCGACGAGGACACGCGGGCGCGCATGGTCGGGCCCACGGAATAGGGCGTTGCCCCTGGCCCTTTCTGTCGCCTACGCCGTCCGGGCGGCAGCGATCGCCGCCGCGAGGCCGACCGTCGGGCTGGTCAGCGGTCGGATCGCCTCGGGAAGCAGGGCGGCGGCGCCGGCCATGGAGGCCTGCGCCAGGGCGACCTGGGTCGCGCCGTCCTCCCGCGCGGTGCCGGCGGCGCGGGCGACCAGCGTCCGGTAGCGGTCGGACTCGCCCGCCTTGAACGCCTCCCAGGCCTCGGGAACGACTTGCACGCTCACCTCTGCACCCGTCGCCCGCGCGGCCGCCTCGAACAGGCGCCGGGTCGGCTCGACCGTCGTGGCGACGGCGCAGAGCACCACCACCCGGCCACCCGCCTTCACTGCCTCCGCGGCCAGGGCCGCATCGACCCGTAGGATCGGGACGGGCGCGTCCAGGGCTGCGCTCTCGGCTGCCGGACCCAGGGTCGAGCAGGTCACCAGGACCGCGTCGGCCTCCGCATACAGGCCGCGCAGGACCGCGACGGTCTCGGCGGCGATCTCGGCCGTGAGCCGCCCCTCGCGCTCGGCGGCGGCGAGCAGGTCGGGGCGTACGGTGTGGCGCAGGCTGACACCGGTCAGCCCGGTCGCCTGCAGGGCCTCGTCGAAGAGCGCGGCGTTGCTGGCGACGGTGTGGAGGCAGGCGATGCGGGTCATGGGCGGAGATCCGGCGGCGGCAGGACCGGGTTTACCCGTCGGGGACGGGACGGCAAGATCGAATCGCTCCGCCGCGGAGGCGCGCGGCCCGGCTCAACTCAAAGCCTGTTCGACTTGCGAAGCCAGCCCAATGGCAGTTTTCCGTGTCCCACCCGCGACCTCATCCTGAGGTGCGAAGGAAGTGAGCCTCGAAGGAGGGCTCCAGGGATCGGAGAGGCGTCTGGAGGCCTCCTTCGAGGTCAGTCGATTGTCCATCGACTGACACCTCAGGATGAGGTCGTGGGTGGGATAAATTCACCCAGCCGTCAAACAGGTTCTCACGTTCCAGAGCACTTCGCGATCGCGTTGCAATCGCGAAGCTCTCCGGGTCTTTGATCTTGTCGCACTTTCTGCGACGAACCGGTATCCACTTCGTCGGAAACTGCTCTAGAAGCATCCCCGGGCGATCCGGCGTCCATAGGGATCGTCGACGCCGCGCGCGGGCGGGAAGCCGTAATAGCTCGGCTTGCCGATGCCGAAGGGCGAGCCGACATAGGTCGGGTCGCCGGGCGCGTTGGTCGGTATGAAGCCCTGGCAGGCGGGATCGCCGCGGGTGGCGGGCGAGGCGTCGCTGTCGCCGCGCGGGAAGTAGCGCAGGGGCGGGGGA
>NZ_JBEXZS010000223.1:0-30218 GCF_040593685.1 Methylobacterium sp. EM32
GGCCCGCCCTGCACCCCCGCCCTTCGCGTGTGCAGCATAGTGCCTAAACGCCCGGAATTCCTGCGATTCATGCGCCAGAGTGCTGCCAAATCGGCGGGCACCGGGGTTGGTTGACGATTCCCTGCGCGCTGCATGTGAATCGTGCATGGCTGGCTTACGCGCTCCCGTCTCCCACCACCGCAGCCATTTCCCATATGGTGCGTTGCAACAGAAGCAGGCAGGCGGTGCCGAAACGGTTCGCACCGGCTGCCCGCACAGAGGTCAAATCCGATGTTCGTCTCCCTCATCCTCAGCAAGATCCGCTCGTACCTGCGCTACCGCGAGACCGTGCACGAGCTGTCGCGTCTGTCCGACCGCGAGCTCGACGATCTCGGCATCAGCCGCTTCGAGATCCAGGGTATCGCCCGCTCGGTCGCGTAAGCGTCGACACGCTTAGACAGTTATCGCGTACCGAGTCCCCGAGTTCTGCGTACCCAAGTCGATCGAAGGCCTTCGGGCTCAACCATCGTCTCGCGCGCCCGCCCCTCCCGGCGGGCGTTCGCTTGTCCGGACCCTCGCCTCCGGACCCCTGCATTCATCCGTCGGTGTTGCATCGACGGTGCTTGATCCGATATGCCGCGTCATGTCCGGATCAGACCCCATTCACGTCGTCGGCGGCGGCCTCGCCGGCTCTGAGGCCGCCTGGCAGATCGCCGAGGCCGGCCTGCCCGTCGTGCTGCACGAGATGCGGCCCCTGCGCGGCACCGAGGCGCACCAGACCGATGGCCTCGCCGAGCTCGTCTGCTCGAATTCGTTCCGCTCCGACGACGCCGAGCAGAATGCCGTCGGGCTGCTGCACCAGGAGATGCGCCGCCTCGGCTCGCTGATCATGGCTTGCGGCGACGCCAACCAGGTGCCGGCCGGCGGCGCGCTGGCCGTCGACCGCGAGGGGTTCAGCCGGGCGGTCACGGCGGCGATCGAGGCGCATCCGAATGTCAGCCTCGCCCGCGAGGAGATCGACGGGTTGCCGCCCGCCTCCTGGGACAGCGTGATCGTGGCGACCGGCCCCCTCACCGCGCCCGGCCTCGCCGAGGGCATCCGCGGCCTCACCGGTGCCGAATCGCTCGCCTTCTTCGACGCCATCGCGCCGATCGTGCACCGCGACTCGATCGACATGGGCAAGGCCTGGTTCCAGTCCCGCTACGACAAGGTCGGTCCGGGCGGCACCGGGGCCGACTACCTCAACTGCCCGCTCGACCGCGAGCAATACGCCGCCTTCGTCACGGCGCTGGTCGAGGGCGACAAGACCTCGTTCAAGGAATGGGAGGCCTCGACCCCCTATTTCGACGGCTGCCTGCCGATCGAGGTGATGGCCGAGCGCGGCCCCGAGACCCTGCGCCACGGGCCGATGAAGCCCGTCGGCCTGACCAACCCGCACAACCCGACCGTCAAGGCCTACGCCATCGTCCAGCTGCGCCAGGACAACGCCTTGGGCACGCTCTACAACATGGTGGGCTTCCAGACGAAGCTGCGCCACGCCGAGCAGGTGCGGATCTTCCGCACCATTCCGGGCCTGGAGAATGCCGAGTTCGCCCGTCTCGGCGGCCTGCACCGCAACACCTATCTCGACAGCCCCCGCCTCCTCGACGCGACCTTGCGCCTCAAGGCCGAGCCGCGCCTGCGCTTCGCCGGCCAGATCACCGGCTGCGAGGGCTACGTCGAGAGCGCCGCGATCGGCCTGATGGCCGGCCGCTTCGCCGCCGCCGAGCGCCAGGGCCGCGCGCTGGAGCCCCTGCCGGCGACGACGGCGCTGGGCGCGCTCATCGGCCACATCACCGGCGGCCACGTCTCGGCGGAGGACGAGGGCGCGCCGCGCTCGTTCCAGCCGATGAACGTCAATTTCGGCCTCTTCCCGCCCCTCGACCGGGCGCCGAAGGCTCCGGACGGCAAGCGCTTCCGCGGGACCGAGAAGGCGCAGGCCAAGAAGCGGGCGATGACCGACCGGGCGCGGACGGCCCTGGGCGAGTGGCTCGGCGAGGAGCCGGCGCCGCTGCCGGCGGCGGCGGAGTAGTCTCGGGCAGCCTGCCGAAGGGAGCCGGACGGCTTCTCACACCCTCCGTGTCGTCCCGAGGCTCGACGCAGTCGCGAACCCGGGATCCATAACCGTCGAGATTTTCGGAAGGGGCGGGCAGCATTCCGCCTCATCCTCAATCGTCAGCGGTGATGGATCCCGGGTTCCGCTTCGCGGCCCCGGGATGACGGAGAGGGTTGCAAGCAGGCCCGACGCTTGACGATTACTTGACCGACCGCGCCGCCCGCCACAGCCGCCAGATCCGGCGCCAGTTCGGCACGTCGATCACGCTCGCCAGCGGGTCGTAGCCCGGCCGATCCATCTGCGCGAGGTAGCCCTCGACGAGGGCGACCGGCAGGAAGGCCGGGGCGGCCACGGTCGCGATCGTCGCGCGCTCGGCCGCGTAGGCCGCGAGGTGGCGGCGCACCAGCGCCCGCATGTCGGCGCAGGCGCCGAGCAGCCCAGGCCCACCCCGTCCCGCGACGATGTCCTCGCGGGTGACGCCGTGGGCCTTGAGCACGTCGGCGGGGAGGTAGACCTGGCCGCGCCTCGCGTGCCAGGGCAGTGCCCGCAGGAGGCCCGTCACCGCGTAGGCGACGCCGGCATGTCCCGCGGCCGCGGCGCCCCCGGGCTCGGAACCGGTCGCCAGGATCAGGCTGCCGAGGCGGATCAGGCAGGAGGCGGTCTCGCCGCAATACCCTTCCAGGTCGCCGGTCGAGGGCATCGGATCGTCGTAGAGGTCGAAGACCCGGGCGTCGATCAGGTCGACCAGGGGCTGGCGCGGCAGGCGCGCCTTGACGAGTGTGTCGTCGAGGGCGGCGGCGACCGGGTGGGCCCGCACGTCGCCCCGCGCCTCGCCCTGGAGCGCGTCGCGCCACCATTGCAGCCGCAATTCGCCGGGCATCGGGCTCGACACCGCCTCGCGCACCCGCGCCACCTCCAGGCTGAAGGCGGCCAGCGCGTGGAGGTGCGGTCGCTTGTCGGCCGGGGCGTAGAGGCTGGCGTACCAGCGGTCCGGATCGCCCTCGCGCACCAGGGCCTCGCAATGGGCGTAGGCCCAGGCCGGATCCCGCGTCTCGGGCTGGCTCATCGGGTCGGGCTCATTGCGTCTCGTTCATGGTGTCTGAGTCACGGCACCGCGATCAGGGCGGCCGCGACCTTGCGGTTCTCGGCCATCAGGATGTTGTAGGTCCGCGCCGCCGCGCCGGTCTGCATCACGTCGAGGCCGATGCCCGCCTCCTTGAGGAAGCGGCGCAAGGTATCGGGCACGAACACGATGTCGGCCCCGGTGCCCAGCAGCAGGAGGTCGATTCCCCCGGCCTCCTCCACCAGCGGCCGCAGGCTCGCGGGCGTGATGCCGGCGGGCTCGGTCACCTCCCAGGCGCGCACGCCGGAGGGCAGCGCCAGGATCGAACCACGATGCGACATCTCGGCGAAGCGGAAGCCGCCGGCGCCATAGGCGTCGATCGGGTAGCGGCCCGGGACGAAGCCGTCGTGCTGGCGCTCGGGCCCCGCCACTACTCGGCCGCCTGCTTGAGGCTGGAGGTGTCGCGCGGCTGCGTCCGGGTGCCGCCGGCCTGCAAGCCGATATAGATCAGGAACGGGGTCGAGACGAAGATCGCCGAGTAGGTGCAGATCACCACGCCGGCGAGCATCACCACCGAGAAGCCCTTGATTGCCTCGCCGCCGAACAGCACCAGCGCCAGCAGCGACAGGGCGGTCGACATCGCGGTCATCACCGTGCGCGACATGGTCGAGTTGATCGACAGGTTGAGCAATTGCTCCGTCGGCATGGTCTTGTAGCGGCGCATCAGCTCGCGGGTGCGGTCGAACACCACCACCGTCTCGTTCAGCGAGTAGCCGACGATGGTGAGGATCGCGGCGATCGAGGTCATGTTGAACTCGATCCGGGTGATCACGAACAGCCCGACCGTGATGACGATGTCGTGCAGGGTGCCGACGATGGCGCCGAGCGCCAGCTCGCGCTCGAACCGGAACCACAGGTAGAGCAGCACCGCCACGACCGAGAGCACGACGCCGATCGTGCCCGACTGGACGAGCTCCCCCGAGACGCGGGGGCCGACGGTCTCGACGCGGTCGAAGGCGTAGTCCTTGTCGAAGGCGGCGTGCGCCTTCTGCATCACCAGGGTCTGGCCGGTCTCGCCGCCGGCCTGGAGCGGGAAGCGCACCGAGATCGAGCCCTGGCCGAGTTCCTGCACCTCGGTCTCGCCGAAGCCGAACTCGTTGGCGGTGTGGCGCACGGTGCCGACATCCGACGTCACGCCGGGCTTCGGCCGCAGCTCGACCAGGGTGCCGCCCTTGAAGTCGATGCCGAAATTGAGCCCGACCTGCAGGAACAGCACCACCGTGGCGACCGAGATGAACGCCGAGAGCGGGAAGCTGAAGCGCCGCAGGCGCATGAAGTCGAAGTGGGATTCGTCGGGCCAGAGGCGGAGGAGGCGCATCGTCGGTCTCGGAACGGGGTGTCGGCGCGCCCGGGAGCGCAGCACGGAGGCGGGCGGCTCTTAACGCCGCCCGTGGGAAAAAATCAGATCGGCAGGGTCTTGGGCCGCAGGCGCTGGTACCACAGGGCGATCATCATCCGGGTCAGGGTCACGGCGGTGATGACCGTGGTCAGGATGCCGAGGATGAACACCACCGCGAAGCCGCGCACCGGGCCCGAGCCGAGGAAGAACAGGATCACCGCGGCGATCGCCATGGTGGAGTTGGAATCCACGATGGTGGCGAAGGCGCGGTCGAAGCCCGCCTGCAGCGCCGAGGGGATCGAGCGGCCGGCCCGCACCTCCTCCCGCACGCGCTCGTAGATCAGCACGTTGGAATCGACCGCGGTGCCGATGGTGAGCACGATGCCGGCGATGCCCGGCAGGGTCATGGTGGCTTCCAGCACCGACATCAGGCCGAGGATCAGGCCGACATGGACGAGGAGCGCGATGTTGGCGAAGAGGCCGAACACCCCGTAGGCGGCGAACATCAGCACGACGACGAGGATCGTCGCCACGATGGTGGCGTGCTTGCCGGCCTCGATCGAGTCGCGGCCGAGGCCCGGGCCGACGGTGCGGCGTTCGATCACGGTCAGCTTGGCCGGCAGCGCGCCGGCGCGCAGCAATACCGAGAGGTCGTTGGCCTGCTGCACCGTGAACCGGCCGGAGATCTGGCCCTGACCGCCGGTGATCGGCTGCAGGATGCGGGGCGCCGACACGACCTCGTTGTCGAGGACGATCGCCATGGCGCGGCCGACATTCTCGCTCGTCGCCTGGCCGAATTTCTGGGCGCCGCGCAGGTTGAACTTGAAGTTGACGATCGGCTCGTTCGACTTCTGGTCGAAGCCCGGCTGGGCGTCGGTCAGGTCGGCGCCGTCGGCCATCACCCGGCGCTCCACCGGCACGCGCTGGCCGTTGGAATCCTTCGAGGGCAGCATGTCGACGTCGCCGGCCGCGCTGTCGGCGAGCATGCGGAACTCGAGCTTGGCGGTCTTGCCGAGCTGCTCCTCCAGCCGGGCCGGGTCCTGGAGGCCCGGCACCTGGACCAGGATGCGGTCGGCGCCCTGCTGCTGGATCGACGGCTCGGTGGTGCCGCCGAGGTCGACGCGCTTGCGCACCACCTCGATCGCCTGGGAGACCGCGCGGCGCACCCGGGCGTTGAAGCCCGCGTCGGAATAGGTGAGCTGGATCAGGCCGTTCGGCTCCTCGCGCAGGTCGAGGGTGCGGGCGCCGGTCTGGCCGAGGGTCGCGTCGGTGACGGGCTGCGACAGGCCTTGCAGCTTCGGCATCGCCTTGGCGCGGTTCGCCGCGTCGCTGATGCGCAGCTGCACGCCGCGCGGCTGCAGCTGGATGCCGCCATCGGCCTGCACGCCGGCCTCGCGCAGGGCCTGGCGCACGTCGTCGCGCAATCCTTGAGCCATGGTGCGGCCAAGGTCGTTGCGGTCGACTTCGAGCACGATCTGCGACCCGCCCTGGAGGTCGAGACCGAGCACGATGGCGCGGGTCGGCACGATCCAGGTCGGGAACCAGGACGGCAGCGAGGCGATGAAGCCCTTGCGCTGATCGGCCGAGAAGAAGCTCGGCACGGCGAGCATCAGGCCGACCAGGATCACGGCGAGCGTCGCGACGGCCTTCGTGGTGGAGATACGGAGCATCCGCGGCGTTCCAACCGGTCCTTGGGGTCTATGTCAGGGAGGGCGGCCCGGCGGTGAGCCTGGGCCGCCCCCGTAAGGGCTGGGCTCAGGCGGCCTTGACCGGCTCGCCCTTGGCCCGGACCTCGGCGATCATGGTGCGGACCACCTTGACCTGCACGTTCGGGGCGATCTCGATCTCGATCTCCGGGGCCTCGGTCACCTTGGTGACCCGGCCGAGGATGCCGCCGGTGGTCACCACCGTGTCGCCGCGGCGCACGTTCTTGACCATGTCCTGGTGCTCCTTGGCGCGGCGCTGCTGCGGGCGCAGGATCAGGAAGTACATGATCACGAAGATCAGGATGAAGGGGACGACCTGCACGAGGATGTCCGTGCCGCCGGTCGCCCCGGCTCCCTGCGCGAAGGCGGGCGTGATCACTCTCGAGGTCTCCCGAAACAAGACGACATCAGGCCGCGCGGATCCCCGCCGGCCTTGCAAAAGCGCGCGGACTATAGCCACCGACGACCCGAAAGCAATTGCGGGGATCGGTCTTCCGGTGCCCCATCCCGGCGGGTTTTCGTCCGCCGCCGCCTGGGATTAAGAGGCGCTGCCGGCACGTCCGCCCCTGCGCAGGAGCCCGAGTTTCCCCGCGATGACCGATTCGACCCCCTCCCCCCTCCCCGGTTCCGACCTGCTGCCCGTGCTGCTGCGCATCGCCGCGGCCCTGGAGCGCGCCGCCCCGCCGGCCCGTCCCGCCCCCGACTTCGCGGCGGCCGACGCCTTCGTGTGGCAGCCGGAGGGTCGGTTGCAGCCGGTGCCGCGGGTCAACCGGGTCGAGATGGGCTTGCTTCGCGGCATCGACCGGATGCGCGACATCCTGTTCGACAACACCGAGCGCTTCGCCCGCGGCCTGCCGGCGAACAACGCCCTCCTGTGGGGCGCCCGCGGCATGGGCAAGTCGTCGCTGGTCAAGGCGGTCCACGCCGAGATCAACGCGAAGGGGACGCTGGAGCGGCCGCTGAAGCTCGTCGAGATCCACCGCGAGGACATCGAGGGCCTGCCCGCCCTGATGGGCTGGCTGCGCCCCGATCCCCACCGCTTCGTGGTGTTCTGCGACGACCTGTCGTTCGATGCCGAGGATACCTCGTACAAGTCGCTGAAGGCGGCGCTCGACGGCGGCATCGAGGGCCGGCCCGACAACGTGATCTTCTACGCCACCTCCAACCGGCGCCATCTCCTGGCGCGCGACATGATGGAGAACGAGCGCTCGACGGCGATCAACCCGGGCGAGGCGGTGGAGGAGAAGGTCTCGCTCTCCGACCGGTTCGGCCTCTGGCTCGGCTTCCACAAGTGCAGCCAGGACGAGTACCTGGCGATGATCGACGCCTACGTGGCGCGCTACGCGCTCGCGGTCGAGCCGGCGCGGCTGCGGGCCGAGGCGCTCGAATGGTCGACGACCCGCGGGGCACGCTCGGGGCGCACGGCGTTCCAGTACATCCAGGATCTCGCCGGCCGGTTGGGGCAGCGGCTGGACTGATCGTGATGCGGCGGGCGCGAGGGGCACGGGCCTGCGCCCGGCCCGATCCGCGGACCGGGATGTCGGCCGATCCTCGATCGCCCAGCGTCCCGGGCGGGGCAAAGAAAAAAGGCCACCCTTGCGGGCGGCCCGAAGTCTAGGGAGGAAACGCCCAAAGAGGGCAGCAGGGCCGCGACGCCATCGCGACCGTGCACTGCGAAAGATAAGCGTTCGAGCGCCGTTCGCAAGTGCGAAATGGCACCGGTGGCGGATTTTGCCCCGAGCGATCGCCCCGTCCCGAAACGGCGACACCCCCGCCGGGAGATCCGGCGGGGGTGTCGGGTTCGTGCCTTGCGGCGTCGCAGGGGGTCAGCGGCGCAGGATCTTGGTGACGAGGCGACCGACGAGGTTGCCGGAATCGTTGTACGCGACCCGGTCGTCGTAGGGGCGGCTGTCGGGGCGGGTGCGGGGATCGTCGTTCCCCAGGATCTTGGTGACGATTCGGCCGATGAGGCTCATCGCATCCTCTCGCGTGCTGGCGTTGCGGTCTTCGGAGGGTCAACGGCGAAACAGCCTCGGCCGTTCCGACCCGACCGTCACGCCAGCTCCGCCATCGCCTCGAAGACCAGGGCGTGGCGCGCCGCCAGCGCATCGATGTCGGTCGCGTAGCCGCCGCCGATCACCGCGACGAGGGGGATGCCGCGCCGGCGCGCGGCGCCGACCACGTGGGCCTCGCGTCGGCGCAGTCCCTCGTCGGTGAGCGCCAGGCGGCCGAGGCGGTCGTCGCGGTGGGGATCGACGCCGGCATTGTAGAACACCAGGTCCGGGTGCAGCGCATCGATCAGGCGCGGCACGTGGAGGGCGAGCGCCGCCAGATAGTCGTCGTCGGCGAGCCCGTCGGGCAGGCCGACATCGAGGTCGCCCGGCACCTTGTCGTGGGGATAGTTCTTCTCGGCGTGCATCGAGAAGGTGAACAGGTCGGGCTCGGTCGCCAGGCAATCGGCGGTGCCGTCGCCCTGGTGCACGTCGAGGTCGATGACGAGGGCCCGGCGGATCGTGCCCTCGCGCTGGAGGGCCAGCGCCGCCACCGCGACGTCGTTGAAGACGCAGAAGCCCCGGCCCCCGTCCCGCCTGCCGTGATGGCTGCCGCCCGCGGTACTGCCGGCGAGCCCCCCTTCGAGCGCCAGCCGGGCGGCCCGCAGCGTGCCGCCGCAGGCGGCGAGCGAGCGCCGCGCCACCCCGGCATCGACCGGCAAGCCGATCGCCCGCTCGACCGCCCGCGGCACCGTGCCGGTGACGACCTGCTCGACGTAAGCAGCGTCATGCGCGAGGCGGATCAGCTCCGGATCCGCGGGCTCGGGCGTCACGAAGCCCTCCGGCACCAGGCCGCGCGCCTCGATCGCGGCGGCGAGCCGCCCGTACTTGCCCATCGGGAAGCGGTGGCCCTCCGGCAACGGGGCCTCGTAGGCCGGGTGGAACACGACCGGAACCATGCGACGGACCCTGTGGACAGCGGGGACGGGACGGTCCCGCTCAACGCGCCGGCCCGCCGGACAGCAGGCGCGACCGCGCGCCGCGGGCAGGCGCAATCCCGCCGCAGATGTCAGAGAGTTAGCGCGCCGTCTTCCCCCGCTCCGACCGGCGCGGCGGTTCCTCTTCGCGGACATATGCTCTAGCTTGTCCCGGGACCGGACCGATCGACGAACACGGTTTGGACACGAATTCCCTCGACCCTTGGGGAAGGAGCTCATACCGGGGGCGTGAGACGGGACGCGCCGCGGGCGTGACGGTATTTCTCGGCGCCGCCCGGACGGGCGGGGCCTGCAAGCACGGCCGGGGGGCATGCGGGAACGGGGCGACGATCGCGGCGCGCGCAGAGTGCGCCGGTGGGAAGGGACTGCCAAGGCTCTCGGGCTCGGCCTCGCGCTCGGAGTCTGCGCGGCGGAGCCGGCGCGCGCCTTCGACCTGTTCGGCCTGTTCAACTCCGAGGAGGCGCCGCCGGCGCCGAGCCCCGCCGCCCTGCCCTACTCGGTCCGCTTCCAGGGCGTCGAGGACGAGGACCTGCTCCGCACCCTCCAGGATACGTCGAGCCTCTACCGCCTGCGCAACGACGCGCCGCCGGACGGCGAGGGCCTGCTGCGCCGGGCCGAGGCGGATGCGGGCCGCCTCGTCGATGCGCTCTGGGGCTTCGGCTACTATGCCGGCACGGTGTCGTTCCGCATCGAGGACGTGGTGCTGGGGGGCGACGCCGCCGCCCGCAACGCCGTGCGCGCGGCGGAAGCCGCCCGCAACCGCTCCCTCGTCGCGGTGCGGGTCTCCGTCGACCAGGGGCCGCTCTACCATTTGCGCCGCATCGCGGCGCTCGATCCGTCGGGCGTGCCGTTTCCGCCGGAGGCCGTGCCGGCCCGCCTCACCCGCCTCGACGACGACCCGCCGGCCCGCTCCGCCACCGTGCTCGCCCGCGAGGCGGCATTGGTCGACCATTTCCGCCGCCAGGGTCACCCCTTCGCCAAGGTGTTGCGGCGCGAGCCGGTGGTCGACCATGCGGCGCGCGCCATGGATGTGACCTTCGTGGTCGATCCCGGGGCGAAGGCGGTCCTCGGCCCGATCACCGTGCGGGGGACGGAAAACCTCGATCCGGCGGTGGTGCGCTCCTTCATCTACGCCGAGCCGGGCGATCCCTACTCGCCGCAGGCGCTCTCCGACATCCGCCGCTCGGTCTCGCGCATCGAGGCGCTCGGCGGCGTGCGGGTGCGCGAGGGCACGGCGCTCGATCCCGACGGCGGCTTGCCGGTCTTCGTCGACGTCACCGAGCGCGCGCCGCACATCGTCGGCGTCTCGGCGCGCTACTCGACCGTCGACGGGCCGGGCGTGCGGGCCTACTGGGCCGACCGCAACCTGTTCGGCGGCGGCGAGACCCTGCGGATCGACGCCGACCTGTCCTATCTCGGCCTCGGCACCGACTATTACGCCCGCCGCCGCAAGCTCGCCGGGATCGAGACCAACGGGCTCGGCGGCCGCCTCGCCGCGACCTTCGTCAAGCCGGCCCTGTTCGGCACCCGCAACGATCTCCTCGCCAGCGCCTTCATCGGCCGCGAGGTGCAGCAATCCTATCTCAGCGACGCGACCGGCGGCACGGTCGCGATCCGCCACCGCTTCGCCGACGCGTTCTCGGCGCAGATCGGCCTCGACGGAAGGGTCGGCTCGGACCGCGACGCGCTCGGCCGCGTCGATTACGGGCTGCTGGGCCTGAATGCCGGGGTCACCTACGATTCGACCGACAGCCTGCTCGACCCGACGAGGGGCTTTCGCGTCACCGCCTCGCTCACCCCCTATGCGGGTCTCGGCAAAAGCCCCGACCTCCTGATCGCCAAGGCGCAAGGCTCGACCTACTACGCCTTCGACGACGAGGGCCGTTACATCCTGGCCGCGCGCCTCGGCTTCGGCTCGGTCAGCGGCGCGAATCTCGCCGATATCCCGGCCTCCTTGCGCTTCTTCGCCGGCGGCGGCGGCTCGATCCGGGGCTACTCGTACCGCACCGTCGGGCCGATCGGCCCCTACCAGTTGCCGATCGGCGGGCGCTCGCTGCTCGAAGGCTCGGTCGAGGGCCGGATCAAAATCACCGACACGATCGGCATCGTGCCCTTCGTCGATGCCGGCACGGCCTTCGCCGGCACCCTGCCCGATTTCGACGAGCGCATCCGCGTCGCGGCGGGCCTGGGGCTTCGCTACTACACCGGCATCGGCCCGATCCGGGTCGATCTCGCGGTGCCGCTGAACCCCGACAAGCAGCTCAAGCAGCCGCCGGTCGCCCTCTACATCAGCCTCGGTCAGGCCTTCTGAATGATGCAGATGCGGGCCTCGCGCCTCCTCACCGCCGCCATCGGCGTCGCCCTCCTGGCGCTGGCCTGGCTCGGCCACGCCGCCACCGGCGAGGCGGCCGAGGGCGAGACCACGATCCTCGGCGACCTCCTGTCCCGTGCCCTCTCGACCCCGACCTCGCGGGTCTCGATCGGCGCCGTCGACGGGGCGCTCTCCTCCGATGCCACCATCCGCGACGTCGCCATCGCCGACCGCAACGGCGTCTGGCTGCGCCTCGACAAGGCCCGGCTGATCTGGCGCCGCACGGCACTCCTCTCGCGCCGCCTGGAGATCGACCGGCTCGAGATCGGGCGCCTCGAGGTGCTGCGCCGCCCCCTGCCCTCCGCCACCCCGCCGTCCCAGGACAAGGAGGCCCTGCTGCCCGACCTGCCGGTCAAGGTGGTGGTGAAGGCCTTCGCGCTCACCGACCTCGTCCTCGGCGAGCCGGTGATCGGCGAGGCCGCCCGCATCGGCGGGGCCGGCCAGGCGACTCTCGGCGACCCGCGCGAAGGCCTCGATCTCGGCTTCGGCCTGCGCCGCCTCGACAAGCCCGGCACCGTCACCCTCAAGCTCGCCTACGTGCCGGATTCGTCCCGCCTGGAGGTGAAGCTCGCCCATGACGAGCCGGCGGGCGGCCTCGCCGCCCGGCTCATGAACCTGCCCGGCCTGCCGCCGGTCAGCCTCGACCTCGACGGCAAGGGCACGCTCGATTCCTGGAATGCCGGCCTCGCGTTCAAGGCCGGCGAGGGCATCGGCGCCGACGGCAAGGCCCGCATCGACCGGGTCGGGGCGGAGCGGCGGATGGTGCTCGACCTCGCCTCGCGGGTCGAGGGCCTGATGCCCGGGCCCCTCGCGGCGGTTTTTTCCGGCACCACCCGCCTCGACGGGGCCTTGCGCTTCGCGGATGCCGGCGCGATCCAGGTCGACCGGTTCGAGCTGACCTCCCGCACCGCGCGCCTCGCGCTGAATGGCGGGGTCGATGCCGCGCGCAACGCCGACCTGACCCTCCAGGCCCGGGCGCTTCCGACCGAGGGCGGCGTCACCAAGGCCGGCGAATCGACTCTCGAATCGCTGATGCTCGACGCGAGCCTCAAAGGGCCGCTCGATGCGCCGGCCGTGCGCGGGACCTTGCGCGCCGCCGGCCTGTCGGCCGCGGGCAGCCGGCTCGGCCGGGCGAGCGCCGATCTCGTCGCCGAGCCGCTGCCGCGCCAGCCCGAAGGCCAATCCTTCCGCCTCGCCGCGAATGCCGAGGTCGACGGCCTCCACCTCGCCGATCCCGCCTTGCGCCGCGCGATCGGCCCGAAGGCGTCGTTCCGCCTCGCCGGCCGGATCGACCCGAACGGCGTCGCCGATCTCGATGTGGTGACGATCGAGGCGCCGACCGCGAGCGCCCGCTACGCCGGCCGGATCGGCCGCGACGTGGTGGCGGGCACGCTGCACGCCGAACTGCCCGACCTCGCGGCCTTCTCCCTCGCCGCCGGCCGGCCGCTCGGCGGCCGCGTCGCCGTCAAGGCGCTGCTCTCCGGCGATCCCGGCCGGGCCGGCGTCACCGCCGACGTCGAGGCGAGCACCGAAAAGCTCTTCCTCGGCACCCCCGCCCTCGACCGGACCCTCGGCCGCGACCCGCGCTTCACCGGCCGCCTGACCCGCCTGCCCGACGGCTACGCCGTCCAGGCCGCGCGCCTGACCGGGCACGCCGTGACGGCGACGGTCGACGGCCGCGCTACCGAGACAAAGGCCGACATGACCGGCCGGGTCGATCTCGGCGATCTCGCCACCCTCGACCCCGAGCTCGCCGGTCGCGCCGGTCTCGACGCCCGCCTCACCGGCTCGCTGGAGCGGCCAGACCTCGCCCTGACCCTGTCAGCCCCCGAGGCCCGCGCCATGGGCCGCCCGGTCCGCGACCTCGCGGCCCGCGCGACGATCACCGACGCCACCGGCGCCCTCGACGGGACGGTCACCCTGTCCGGCCGGGTCGACGGCAAGCCGCTCGCTGGCGACCTCCACCTCGCCCGCCGCGACGCCGACTGGCTGCTCGACCGCCTCGCGCTCACCCTCGGCTCTGTGAACCTCGCGGGCCGCGCCGCGATCGATCCCGCCTCGCGCCTCGCCGAGGGCGAGGTGACGCTCAAGGCCGGCGACCTCGACGACCTCTCGGCCCTGGCCCTCACCCGCCTGCAGGGCCGCCTCGACGCCGCGATCTCGTTGAGCCGCACCGGCGGCCGGCAGGATGCCCGGGTGCGGGCGACCGGCGAAGGCGTGCGCGGGGCAGGCGTTGCGCTGTCGCGTCTCGACGCCGACCTCGTCGGCACCGACCTCTGGACGAGCCCCAGGGTCTCGGGCCGGCTCACCGCCGACCAGCTCGTCGCCGGCTCCGAGACGATCGAGGCGATCCGCCTCGACGCCAGGCCCGCCCCCGACGGCAGCGACCTCGTGCTCCAGGCCCGCGCCCGGGGTTTCGCCCTCGACGGCGCCGCGCGCCTCGTCCCGGCCGAGCACCCGCGCCTCGACCTCGCCCGGCTCAGCGCCGTGCGCGGGGCCGACCGGCTTGCCCTGGCGGGCCCCGCGACGATCACGTTCCGGGACGAGGGCGTGACGGTGGCGGGCCTCGCGATCGCCGCCGGCTCGGGCCGGGCCAGCCTCGACGGCACGATCGGCCAGCGCCTCGACCTGCGACTCGGCTTGAAAAACTTGCCGCTGGCGATGGCCCGCATCGCCGCGCCGAGCCTGAGCCTCTCCGGCACCCTCGACGGCGAGGCCGTGCTCGCCGGCCCGGCCGCCAGCCCAGAGGGGCGCTATGCGTTGAATGTCTCGCGCCTCGTGACGCCCGAGACCCGCTCCGCGGGCCTGCCGCCGATCGACGCCAAGGCGTCGGGGCGCATCGAGGACGGCCGCGCCGGCCTCGACGGCACGGTGACGGCGGGACGCGGCCTGCAGCTCACGCTCTCCGGCTCGCTCCCCGTCGAGGCCGGCGGCACCTTGGGCCTGCGCACCCGCGGCACCCTCGACGCGGCGCTCGCCAACACGCTGCTGGCGGCGGGCGGGCAGCGCCTGACCGGCCGGGTCGCCCTCGATGCGGGCGTTGCCGGCACGCTCCAGGCGCCGAAGGTCGACGGCTCGGCGGTGATCACCGGCGGCAGCTTCACCGACCCGCTCCAGGGCGTGCGCCTCACCGACATCCAGGGCCGCCTCACCGGCCGCGGCGACACGATCGTGATCGAGCGCCTGACCGCCGCCACCCGCAACGGCGGCACCCTCCAGGCGCAAGGGCGCGTCGCCGTCGAGCCGGCGGCGGGTTTCCCGGGCAACCTGACCATCCGGGCCGACCGGGCCGAGCTGGTCTCGAGCCCGCTGATGACCCTGATCTCCGGCCTCAACCTGTCGCTGACCGGGCCGCTCGCCCGCACCCCGCGGATCACCGGCCAGGTCGACGTCGTCTCCCTCGACGTCTCGGTGCCCGACCGCCTGCCCGCCACGGTGCAGCCGCTGCCCGGCATCCGCCACGTCAACGCGCCGCCGCAGACCCGCGCCCGCCTCGCCGCGCGCGCCAAGCGCGAGGCCGCGGCGCGGCGCGGGGCCAAGGCTCCGCCCTTCCTCGCCACCCTCGACATCGCGGTGAACGCCCCCGGCCGCATCACCGTGCGCGGCCGCGGCATCGACGCCGAGCTCGGCGGCGCTTTACGCCTCACCGGCACCTCGGCGGCCCCGGTGGCGAACGGCGCCTTCGCGATGCGCCGCGGCCGGATCCAGATCGTCGGCCAGCGCCTCGATTTCGCCCGCGGCCGCCTGACCTTCGCGGGCGACCTGACCGCGCCGGACCTCGACTTCCTGGCCCAATCCCAGGCCGGCGACGTCACCGCCAAGATCGCCGTCACCGGCCCGGCGAACCAGCCCGACTTCGCGCTTACCTCCGAGCCGCCGCTGCCGCAGGACGAGGTTTTGTCGCGCCTCCTGTTCAAGAAGGCCTCGGGCGGCCTGTCGCCGTTCCAGGCGCTGCAACTGGCGCAAGCGGTCGCCCAGCTCTCCGGCGGCGCCGGCGGGCCCGACGTGTTCGAGAGCGCCCGCAAAGGGCTCGGCCTCGACAGCCTCGACATCCAGGCCGGATCGAAGGGCGGCGCGGCGGTCGGCCTGTCGCGGGCGCTGGGCGAGCGGGTCAATGTCGGCGTGCGCGCCGGGGCCCGACCGGAGGACAGCGCGGCCACCATCACCTACGACGTGACCGGGCGGATCAAGGTGCAGGGCGAGGCCGGGGCGGATGGACGAACGGCCGTGGGGGTGGGGGCGGAGTGGGAGTATTGAGTGATCCCGTCTGCCCGCTGCAGATCAAACCATCGTCAGACGCGAGGACTGCATGACCCGTCGAGCCGGCGTTTTCGTGTTGCAGGGGAACGATACCCTGGTGCCCATGCAGCCGGAGCAGTTCGCCGCCGAAGTCGATTTCCAGGCTTTGCTCTCGAAGTTTCCCTCGCTGCTGGTCGGCGATCAGATCGATGCCGACAACCCGCGGCGGTTCCTGCTCGTGAAGCAGGAATTGCCGATCGGGCACGAGGATGCTGCGAGTCGATGGTCGCTCGACCACCTCTTCCTGGATCAGGATGGCGTGCCGACCCTGGTCGAGGTGAAGCGGCAATCCGATGGCCGGCTCCGCCGCGAGGTGGTCGGGCAGATGCTCGACTACGCCTCCAACTTCCAGTCCTCCTGGACCGCCGACAGGCTCCTGTCGGCGTTCGAAGCGACCTGCTCGACGACCGGCGTGGATAGCGGCGCCACGCTGGCGGGGTTCCTCGGAGCAGACATCGACCCGGATCGGTTCTGGGCCGACGTCGACAAGAATATCGCGGCCGGTAAGTTCCGACTGCTGTTCGTCGCCGACGATATCCCGTCGGAACTGCGCCGCATCGTCGAGTTTCTGAACAAGCAGATGCAACCCGCGGAGGTTCTGGCGATCGAGCTGCGCCAGTTCACCGGAGAGGGTCTGCGGACGATCGTGCCGATGGTCTTCGGCCAGACGCAGGAGGCGGCGAGCCGCAAGGAGTCCGTGAGGGGTGAACGCTGGACCGAGGAGCGCCTGCTGGCGGAATGCGCCGGCAAGTTCCCCGAAGCGGAGGCCGCGGCCGCGAGGGCCATCCTCGACGGCATGAAGCGGCTCGGCGTCCCGCTCGTGTTCGGCACCGGCCGCACCAGCGGATCGGTTTATCCGCTGCTCAGACCGAGGGGCGGCGCACCGATCAACCCAGCCTACCTCTCGACCGAAGGCAGGGGCAATGTCTGGCTTCAGCTCAAGCATCTTGAGACGAAGTCGGTTCTCAACAGCGCGGAGGAACGACGCGAGATCGTCCGGCTCTTCGCTCAGGTCGAGGGGTCGGATCTGAGCGAGGCGGCCATCGACGGGTGGGCCACACTGCCTCTGGCACGGATCGCCGCCGACCCTCGCGGTGTCGAAAAGGTCGTCGCGGCCCTGCAATGGATCGTGGATCGCGTGAAGGCCGTCGGGACGAGCGCTCGGCCGACTGGGTAACGGTTTCGCGCCGCTTCCCCTGTCTGGGCGTCATCCCGGTCCCGCATCGCGGATCCCGAGATGACAAGATATGAGAGTCTCGCACCGGACACTGAGCTTGTCACGGCGATCGACGAGAGGCTCACCCCACCTCCGGCGGCCTCGCGAGGTGATGCCCCGTCTCCCGCTGGAACGCCGCCCCGACCCCGAGGCACAGCGCATCGTCGAACGGCTTGCCCACGACCTGGGCAGCCACCGGCAGACCGGTGCGGCCGAGGCCGGTCGGCAGCATCAGGGCCGGGAGACCCGTGTAGTCGAACAGCATCGTGTTGCGCGGCAGCACCGCCTGGAGCGGGTGGGCCTCGCCGTTCACCTCGATCGTGAGGGTGTCGAGGGACGTCGCCTCGCCGCCGAGGCCCGAGGTCACCAGCACGTCGACGTCGCGCAACGCGTCGAGCACCTGCGCCAGCACGACCGGCCGGCGGCGCAGGGCACGCAGGTAGTCGGTGGCGGAAAAGAGCCGGCCCTGCTCCATCCGGGCGCGGGCGCCGGGATCGAGGGAGGCGGCGCGGTCGAGGTCGGGCTCCTGGAGCGCGGCGAGTTCCGCCATCACGATCGTGTAGCCGTCCTGGTGCGCAGTGGCGACCGACCCGAGATCGACCGGCACGAGGCGCGCACCCTGCCGCTCCAGCTCCCGCAGCATCGCCTGCCAGGCGACGAGCACGGCCTCGTCCTGCATCGCCGTGAACCAGCCGTCGGGCACGCCGACCCGCAAGCCCGACAGCCCCCGCGCCCGGGTCGCGTCGTAGCGGCCGGCGGCATGCGGGTCGGCACCGTCGGGTCCGGCGATCCAGGGCATCACCCGGGCGAGATCCGCGGCCGAGCGGGCCATCGGGCCGACATGGTCGAGGGTCCAGGACAGGGGCGCGACGCCGGTGCGCGGCACCAGCCCGCGTGTGGCTTTAAGGCCGGTGATGCCGCACCAGGCCGCCGGCACCCGGATCGAGCCGCCTGTATCGGTGCCGAGCGCGAGCGGCAGCAGCCGGGCGGCGAGCGCCGCACCGGAGCCGGTGGAGGAGCCGCCGGTCCAGCGCGTCCGGTCCCACGGGTTGGCGACCGCGCCGTAGCGCGGGTTGTGGGCCGAGCCGCAGGCGAATTCGGTGGTGGCGAGCATGGCGAGCGGGATCGCGCCGGCGGCCTTGAGCCGCGCCACCACGGTCGCATCGGCCTCGGCCACCCGGTCGCCGGTGAGGCGCGAGCCGCAGGTGACGGGGGCGCCGGCGCAGTCGATGATGTCCTTGATGCCGAAGGGCACGCCTTCGAGGGGGCGGGCCTGCCCCGCCCTAATGCGCCGTGCGCTCTCCTCGGCCGCCTCGTCCGCGCCCGGCACCGGAGCCAGGACCGCATCGCGCCCTGACGGGTGACGGGCGATGCGCTCGCGAAGCCTCGCGACGAGCGCCACCGGATCGGTCGTCCCGGCCGCGTAGGCGGCCTGGAGCGCGCCGATCCCGAGGGCGTGGAGCGGGCCGTCCGCGACGGGCGGCAGGGCCGGCACGATCGGCACCGCTTCCACGGTCGCGCGGGCGGCCTCGCGCAGGCGCTGCTCGGCCTGGGCCGGCTCGGGCGCGTCCCGCTCCCAGGACGAGGGCAGGTCGCGGGCCGGGGCCGGCTCCGCCACCGTGCCGGCCAGGATGGTGCGGGCGATGAGCGCGTCGGAGACCGTCACGCGGCGATCTCCCGACGATCTTGCAGGCGATCCTGCCGGCAGGCCATCAGCGGCTGGATCTTGGTCCCGAAAATGTCGAGGCCTTCGAGGAAGTCGTCGAAGGTCAGCATGATGCCCTTCACCCCCGGCACCGATGCTGCCTCGTCGAGCATCCGCGCCACCTTGGAGTAGGAGCCGACCAGCGTGCCCATGTTGAAGTTCACCGCGCCCTCGGGAAGGTTCATCCAAGTCGCGGTCGAATCGGCCGAGGCGTTCTTGTCCTGGTTGCTCTGGTCGAGCATCCAGGCCAGGGCCGCGACGTCGGCGCCCTGGCGGTAGGCCATCCAGCGTTCTTCGGCCGCCGCGTCGGTCTCGTCGGCGATCACCATCATCAGCACGTAGGAGCCGACGTCGCGGCCGGTCTTCGCCGTTGCCTCGATCAGCCGGGCGCAGGTCGGCGCGCAGGCCGTCGGCGTGTTGAGGCCGGTGCCCAGCACGAAGTTGTAGTCGGCGTAAGTCGCGGCGAATTCCATGCCGCGCCCGCTCTGGCCGGCGGCGACGATCGGGATCGGGCCGGAGGGCGCGGGCTTCATCATGCAGCCCTCCATCCGGAAATGCTCGCCCTGGAAGTCGGAGTGCCCGGTCTCCCACAGCTCCTTCATCACCCGGACGTACTCGGTGGAGTAGTCGTAGCGGTAGCCGAAATAGTCGTCGCCGGGCCACAGGCCCATCTGCGAATACTCCGCCTTCTGCCAGCCGGAGACGATGTTCACCCCGAAGCGGCCGGGGGCGATCGAGTCGATCGTGGTCGCCATGCGGGCGACGAGGGCCGGCGGCAGGGTCAGCACCGCGGTCGAGGCGAAGAGCTTGATCCGCTCCGTCACCGCCGCGAGGCCCGACATCAGGGTGAAGGATTCGAGGTTGTAGTCCCAGAACTCGGTCTTGCCGCCGAAGCCGTGCAGCTTGATCATCGAGAGGGCGAAGTCGAGCCCGTAGCCTTCCGCCTTCTGCACGATCGCCTTGTTGAGGGCGAAGCTCGGCTTGTATTGCGGGGCCGCCTCCGAGATCAGCCAGCCGTTGTTGCCGATCGGGATGAACACGCCGACATCCATGCGAAAAGCTCCGGGTTCCGGTGGGCGGCCGGGAGGCCGTCCGGAGGGGCTTTGCAGGATCGGGGCCGTTTTCCGGTGAGGCGGGCCGGAGCGGTGCCGGTCAAGCGGGCAGGCCGTCTTCGTCGTAGAGGAAATCCTGGCTCCGGGCGGCTGACGGCCCTGGCGTAACTGTTGCGCGGCCGGCGTCCCGTGCCGCCATGAGGATCCGCTCGCGGTCCGCTGCGGACTGCACCGCGATCGGCACGAGCCGCGCGACGGCCCGACCGTTTTGCGTCAGGATCACCTCGTGGCTGGCTTCCGCCTTCTGCACGAGATCGGCCAACTGCCCTTCCGCTTCCGCAACGGAGATCCTCATCGCTCCATTCCATCCGTATCCAGCCTGGAGAACAGACGGCATCAGCGTATCATTCGACGCTCCTGTCGCCCAGGATCGTGTCACGCCCCCACCGACCATCCGGATCGCCCACGATCCCGAGGCGAACGTTTGGTACGTGCAGACGAGCGACGTGGAAGGCTTGGGCGCCGAGGCGTCAACCGCGAACGCCCTCATCGCCCGCATCCCGGTCACGGCCGCCGATCTGCGCGACGAGGACGAGCCCGACCCGGTCCAGATCGTGACCGGCTAGCGCCCCCGCCGCGCCGTCAGCACCGACGCCCCCAGTACCGCCAGGCTCACCGCCCCGATCAAGAGGGTCGAGATCGCGTTGATCTCCGGGGTCACGCCGAGGCGGACCTGGCTGTAGAGGCGCATCGGCAGGGTGGTGGCGCCTGGGCCCGAGACGAAGCTCGCGATCACGAGGTCGTCCATCGACAGGGTGAAGGCCAGCAGAAAGCCGGCGATCACGGCCGGCGCGATCAGCGGCAGGGTCACGGTGCGGAACACCGTGACGGGTGCTGCACCGAGGTCGGCGGCCGCTTCGAGGAGAGAGCGGTCGAGGTGGCGCAGGCGGGCCTGCACCACGACGGCGACGAAGCACAACGTGAAGGTCGCGTGTGCGATCACGATGGTCCAGAAGCCGCGGGGAATCCCGAGGCCGACGAACAACAGCAGCAGCGACAGGCCGGTAATCACCTCCGGCATCACCATCGGGGCGTAGACGAGCCCGGTGAGGAGCGGCCGGCCGGGGAAGCGCCGGCGCCCGTCCAGCGCCAGCGCCGCGAGCGTGCCGAGCACCGTCGCGAGGCTCGCCGAGGCCAGTGCGACCTTGAGGGTGACGAGGGTGGACTCGACGAGCGGGCCGTTGTCGAGGAGGCCGGCATACCACCGCGTCGAGAATCCGGCCCAGACCGTGACGAGGCGCGAGGCGTTGAACGAGTAGGCGACGAGCAGCAGGATCGGCCCGTACAGGAAGGCCATCCCGAGGCCGAGCGCGGCCCAGGCGAGCGGGTGGGCGCGGTGCATCTCAGGGGCGCTCCAGGCGGCGCGATTCGGCCTCGCGGAACAGCACCACCGGGCCCGCCACGATGACGAGCAGCACCACCGCCACCGCCGAGGCGAGCGGCCAGTCGCGGTTGGAGAAGAACTCGCTCCACAGGACCCGCCCGAGCATCAACGTGTCGGGCCCGCCGAGCAGGTCCGGGATGATGAACTCGCCGGTGATCGGGATGAAGCACAGGAGCGCGCCGGCGACGAGGCCGGGCCACGACAGGGGCAGGGTCACGGTGCGGAAGGCGCCGAGCCGGCTCGCCCCGAGATCGCGGGCGGCCTCGATCAGCCCGCGGTCGAGGCGCTCCAGCACCGCGTAGAGCGGCAGCACCATGAAGGGCAGGTAGGCGTAGACCACCCCGATCATCACCGCCGCCGGAGTGTTGAGGATCTCGACCGGCCTCGCGATCAGCCCGAGCGCCAGGAGCGCCTGGTTGAGGAGCCCGTCGCCCTTGAGGATCGCGATCCAGGCATAGACCCGGATCAGAAAGCTCGTCCAGAACGGGATCACCATCAGGGCGACGAGGAGCGGCTGCCAGGCCTTCGGCGCCCGGGCCATGGCGTAGGCGATCGGATAGCCGACGAGGATCAGCAGCACGGTCGCGCAGAGCGCCACGACGAGCGAGGTCAGGCCCGCCTCGAGGTAGAGCGGGTCGGCGATCAGCGTGCGGTAATTCTCGAAGTCGAGGGCGGCGAGCACGTCGGACCAGCCGGCGAGGCCCATGTCCCAGGCGAGCACCGGCGTGTAGGGCGGCAAGGCCGTCGCCGGGTCCGACAAGCTGATCTTCACCACCACTAGGAACGGAAGGCCGAAGAAGGCCAGGAGCCAGAGGAGCGGAACCGCCGGCAGGCGTAACCGCCGCAGGGAATCGCGCAGGCGCGCCCTCATGCGAGATCCGCGGGCAGCAGCGAGGCGGCCTCGGGCGCGAAGGTGAGATGCACCGGAGCGCCGACGGCCGGGCCGGCGCCGGGAGGGCCTGAGGCGCGTAAGCTCCGCCCGTCGGCGAGGCCGACCCGGTAGAGGATCTTGTCGCCGAGATAGGTCGCGCCGAGGAGCGTGCCGGCGAGGCCTTCGGTCCCGAGGGCCAGGCGCTCGGGCCGCAGGGCGAGCAGGCCCGGGGCGCCCGCAGGCCCGGCGCCGTAGTGGTCGAAGGCGCTCAAGGGGCCGAGCGGTGTGTCGAGCCCGCGCAGGGTCCCCGCCCCGCCCTCCCCGAGCCGGCCCTCGATCAGGTTCACGTCGCCGAGGAGGCCGGCGACGTAGCGGGTGGCCGGGCGCTCGTAGAGATCCGCCGCCGGCCCGACCTGGACCAGCCGGCCCGCCGCCATCACGCCGATGCGGTCGGCGAGCACCATCGCCTCGGCGGGATCGTGGGTGACGACCACGAAGGTGGTGCCGAGCCGGCGCTGGAGCGTCCGCAGCTCGGCTTGCGTCTCCTCCCGCAGGGCGCGGTCGAGGGCGCCGAGCGGCTCGTCGAGGAGCAGTACCCGGGGGCGCCTGGCGAGCGCCCGGGCGAGCGCCACCCGCTGGCGCTGGCCGCCGGAGAGCTGGTCGGGCCGGCGGGCAGCCAGGGGGTCGAGCTGGACGAGCCGCAGCATCTCGGCGACCCGGGCGGCGATCTCGGGCTTCGGCAGGCCCTCCCGCTCCAGCCCGTAGGCGACGTTCCCCGCCACGTCCCGGTGCGGGAACAGGGCGTAGGACTGGAACATCATGTTGACCGGCCGGCGATGCGGCGGCACCCCGGCGAGGTCCTGCCCGTCGAGGAAAATTGTTCCCGCGCTCGGCTCCTCGAAGCCGGCGATCATGCGCAGCAGCGTGGACTTGCCGCAGCCGGACGGCCCGAGCAGGCAGAATACCTGGCCGGGCGCGAGGTCGAGATCGACGCCGTCGACGGCGAGATGGGAGCCGAAACGCTTCGACACCGCCGCGAAGCGGAGATGGCCGGGAGCGGGCGAGGTGGTGGAGGAAACAGGCGTCGTCACGTCGTCCGGGCGGCGCGGGCGGGCAGGAGCCCGACATCTAGCGCGGGAAGGCCGGGTCCGGGAAGGGCCGGCGAGCGGGTCCGTCCGCGCGAGCGGGTCGCATTATTCCGCCAGCAGGAAACAGCTTGACCGTGATAACGGTAACTTTGTCGCCCCCACCCATTCGGACCAAGGTCGGGTGCCGTAGCAGCTTGCAAGGTATAGAAGGGCGTGTATTGATGAGGGTGACACGCGTCGATGCCGTTCACTGCGTCCACTGACCTGAACGGCGTCCGCATCTCCTCCCGAGACGTGTCGCAGACTTGGCGTCTCTCTCCGTATTGGGGAGAGGCGCCTTTGTTTTGATGGCAGCGTGGCTCTCGGGAGCGAGGTCCTGCGCGATGGGCCCGCGAGCGGTTTCACACCCTCGTTGTCATTCCGGGCTCCGCTGCGCGGCCCCGGAATGACAAGGAGGATGTCGAAGTCGGCGAGCGAGTCGGACGGGCTCGCACCCTGCGACTGGCGGCGTCAGCCCGCCGGAGAGGGGCGCGACCTCAGTGGGCGTCCGCCCCCGCCCCGCCCGGGCGCGGCCGGCGGATCATCGGCGTGGCGCAGGCCATCAGGACGAACAGCACCGTCAGCATCAGGAACACGTCGGAGAAGCTCATCAGGAGCCCCTGCATCCGCACGGTGTTCATCATCGCCTTCAGCGCCATGGCGTCCGGGTTGCCGGCGAGCCCGGCGAAGCCCTTGGCCATGCTGTCGAGGCGCTCCAGCACCATCGGGTTGGTCCAGGTGAAGCGCTCGTGCAGGCGGGCGAGGTGCAGGTCCCAGCGGTCGTTGAGCGCGGTGTTGATCAGCGCCAGACCCACCGCGCCGCCGAGGTTGCGGGTGAGGTTGTAGAGGCCGGACGCGTTCTTCATCCGGGCCGGCGGCAGGGTGCCGAGGGCGATGTTGTTGATCGGGATCATGCACAGCATCAGCGAGCAGCCGCGCAGGACCTGCGGCACCAGGAGCTCGTAGAAGTCCCAGTCCTTGGTGATGCCGGTGACGATCCAGGTGCCGGCGGCAAAGCCCGTGAACCCGATCGCCATCATGATCCGCGGGTCGACCTTACCCGAGAGGCGCCCGGCGATGGGGGCGGTGGCGAACATGCACAGGCCTGAGACGAACATCGTCTCGCCGATCTGCAAGGCCGAGTAGCCGCGCACGCGGCCGAGATAGACCGGGTAGAGGTAGGTCAGGCCGTAGAGGCCGATGCCCATGACGAAGCTGAACAGGCAGCCGGCGGCGAAGTTGCGGTCGGAAAAGGCCCGGAGATCCACGATCGGCTGCTCGGCGGTGAGCGCGCGCCAGAAGAACCCGATGCACGCCACGCCGCACACGATCGCGGCGAGGAAGATCGCCTCCTCCTGGAACCAGTCGTGGGTCGGGCCCTCCTCCAGCACGTATTCGAGGCAGCCGAGGAACGCCGCCATCAGGGCGAGGCCGGTCCAGTCGAAGCGCTTGAGCAGGTCGAGGTTCGGCTTGTCGAAATCGACCAGCAGGTAGGTCGAGACCGTGACGAAGATGCCCGGCACGATGTTGACGAGGAACAGCCAGTGCCAGTTGAACAGGTCGGTGAGGTAGCCGCCGACCGTCGGGCCGATGGTGGGGGCGAGCGTCGCCACGAGCCCGATCATCGGCGAGACGATGCTGCGCTTCGAGGCCGGGAAGATCGTGAAGGCCGAGGCGAACACCGTCGGGATCATGCCGCCGCCGATGAAGCCTTGCGCGGCGCGCCAGACGATCATCTCGCCGATCGTCGACGAGGTGGCGCACATCAGGCTCATCAGGGTGAAGCCGCCGGCCGAGATCACGAACATCCAGCGGGTCGAGAGCACCCGCGACAGCGTGCCGGAGAGCGGGATCGAGATCACCTCGGCGATGAGGTAGCTCGTTTGCACCCACGGGATCTCGTCGGCGGAGGCCGAGAGGCCGGCCTGGATCTCGGCGAGGGAGGCCGAGACGATCTGGATGTCCAGGATCGCCATGAACATCCCGAACACCATGCAGATGAAGGCCACCATGCGGCGGCGATCGATCGGTGCGTCGGCGGGCGCGGGGGTCGCGGCCATGGTGGTGGTGCCTGCGTCAGGGGAGAGTCGTTGAGTCTTGCGACGACGTCGCCGCCCCACAGGGTCATCCCGGGGCCGCGAGGCGGAGCCCGGGATCCAGAACCGCGGGTGGTTCAGGACGGAGCGGGACGCTCGTCGCCTTGTTCTCCACCACCTGCGCGTCTGGATTCCGGGCTCTCGCCAAGGCTCGCCCCGGAATGCCGCGGAGGGGGGGTCAAATCTGTCGAGCGAGCCCGGCGAGACGCGCGATCGTCTCCGCCTCAGCGGCCCGCAGTCCGCACCGAGGCCGGGCCGGCCTGCTCCGACACCGCCTGATGCGGCTCGATCGGCGCCGGCGGCTTGGTCTCGTCGAGGCCGCGCGTGTCGACCCGCACCACCACCGACAGGCCTGGCCGCAAGAGGCCCTCGCGGGCGACCGCCTCCGGCACCCGCACCCGCACCGGCAGGCGCTGGACGATCTTGGTGAAGTTGCCGGTGGCGTTGTCCGGCGGCAGTAGGCTGAACACCGAGCCGGAGGCCGGCGACAGGCTCTCGACCGTGCCGACGATGTCGCGGTCGGGCCAGGCATCGACCCGGATATGGACCGGCTGGCCGACCCGGACCCGGCCGAGCTGGGTCTCCTTGAAGTTGGCGTCGACCCGGGCGCTCTGGAGCGGCACCAGGGCGGCGATGCGCGAGCCCGGCGCCACGTAGGCCCCGGCCTCCGTCGCCTTGTTGCCGATAACCCCGTCGAAGGGCGCGCGCAGGACCGTGAAGGAGAGGTCGCGCTTGGCCCGGTCGACCGCGGTGCGCAGTTCGGCGGCCAGGTTCTCGGCCTCCTTGGTCTGGGCCTCCAGCACCGCGACGTTGGCCTGGAGCGCGATCAGGTTGGCCTCGGCGCCCTTCACGGTGGCGTCCGAGCGGTCACGGTCGGCGCGCGACTGCTCCAGGCGCGCCTTGGCGGCGAACTCGGATTGCGCGAGGAGCTGCTGGCGCTGGTAATCGGCCGCGGCGCGGACCTGATCGGCCTTCGCGGCGTCGATCTGGGCCCGGCCCTGGAGCACCTGGGCGCGGGCGGCCTCGGCCTGGCGGGCGATGCGCGCGATGGTGCTGCCTTGCGTCGCCAGCTTGTCCTCGGCGGCCTTCAGCGCCAGGCGGTAGTCGCCGTCCTCGATCCGCGCGATGACGTCGCCGGCCTTGACCGCCTGGCCGTTCACCACCGGCACCGCCTCGATGTAGCCCGAGACCTTGGCGGCGAGCGTCGAGATGTCGGCCTGGACGTAGGCGTCGTCGGTCGAGACGAAGAAGCGGCCGGTCGTCCACCATTCGTGGCCCGCATAGGCGCCGTAGGCCCCGCCGCCGAGGACGAGCGCGCCGAGGATCAGCCGGCGCAGGGGGCGCTTGCGCTTCTCCGGCGGGGCCGCGGCCGGAGCCGGTGCCGCCGGCACGGAAGCCGCCGGGGACGCGGTCTTCGGGAGCGCAACCGTGGGAGCCGCCTCGCCGGCGGGCCGGCCCTGCGCGTAATCGTCTCGAAACGCCATCGTCGTCCACCCGTCGCCGCCATCCCCCGTGCGAATCGGTTGACGGCTCTCGAACGGCCACGATACTAGATTGACCGAACCGTTCGGTCAATCGATCCTGTGTGCGCTGCGGCACACCGGTTGAACCGGAACGGCCGCACACCCACACTGGCGAAAGCCCCCTCCCACGGCCCCGATCATGAGCGACGCTCCCCTCGTCTCCACCGACACCGACAAGCGCCGCCAGATCCTGGATGGGGCCCGCGAGGTGTTTCTCGCCAGCGGCTTCGACGGGGCCAGCATGGGGGCGATCGCCAAGGCGGCGGGCGTCTCGAAGGGCACGCTCTACGTCTATTTCGAGAGCAAGGAGGCCCTGTTCGAGGCGCTGACGATCGAGGAGAAGCGGACGCTGGCGGAGAATATCTGCCGCCTCGACCACGACGACCCCGACGTCGCCGCTGTGCTGCGCCGCCTCGGCACCAGCCTGATGGAGGCGATGGTGCGGCCCGACCACATTGCCTCGGTGCGCATGGTGATCGGCGCGGCGGAAAAATTCCCGCGCTTCGGCCGGGCATTCTACGAGGCGGGACCGCTGCTCGGCCGGGCGCGGTTGCGCGCCTATCTCGACGCCCAGGTCGCCGCCGGCCGCCTGCGCCCGATGGATTCCGACCTCGCCGCCCGCCACTTCTTCGACCTCTGCGCCGCCACCACGATGCGCCGGCTGCTCTTCTCCGTCGGCGACCCGCCGACCGAGGCCGAGACGACCTACTGGATCGCGGAAGCCGTGCGGGTGTTTCTCGCGGCCTATGGGCCGGTGGGGCGGTAGGCCGGTCACCTCTTCAGGGTGGCCCACGACGATATGTCCATCCTCCGCGTCATCCCGGGGCCGCGCAGCGGAACCCGGGATCCATCGCCGCTCACGGTACCGGACGAGGCGGAGCGCGATCCGCCTCATTCTCCGGCGTCGGCGGTTTTGGATCCCGGGTTCTCGGCTTCGCCGAGCCCCGGGATGACCAGGAGGGTTATGGATCGATAGCTCTGCTCGAACTGTGCACGCCTCAAGCGGGCCCTCTTCCCCTCCCCGCGTGCCAGGCCCGGAGAAGCGCCGCCTCCTCGTCCGCCGTCAAGCCCGTCATCGGACCGCCCCCGGCCTCCAGCCAGTGCAGGGTGTCGCGGACGGTCTCCTCCAGTGGCCGCAGCGTCAGCCCCGCCGCGAGCGTCGGCGAGACGTCGCGGGAGGCGTCGCCGATCGTGTCCGGCAGTGGGAGCGGCAGGGAGAACGGGCCGGATTCGCGCGCCGCACCGTGGCGGTCGAGGAAGGCCGGATCGACCCAGGTGGCCGTGTACGACGCGCCGAAGGACGCGGCGCAGCGATCCAGGAAGGCCCGGCGGGTGCAAGGGGGCGCCACCGCGTCGAATGTCCCCGAGAGGCCGTCCCGCGCCGCGCGGACGATCCAACCCGCGAGGTCGCGCGCGTCGATCAGCTGGACCGGATCCTCCGGGTCGGCCGGCGCCAGCACCTCGCCGCCCCGGGCAAGCCGGGCGACCCAGTACGGGAACCGCCCGGTCGGATCGCCCGGGCCGGCGATCAGCCCGGCGCGGCAGATCAGGGCGCCGCCATCGAGAGCCCGCTCGCAGGTGACCTTGGCGGCGCCGTAGGTGCCGTCCTCGGAAGGTGCGAGAAGCCGCGCGGTCCCGGCCCGCTGCCCAGGGGTCGCGGTATCGGCATAGACGCTCGTCGTCGACACGAAGGTCCAGTGCCCGACGCGGCCGTCGAGCGCCGCCAGCGCCCGCCGGACCTGACCGGGATGGCGGGCCACGTCCACGGCCGCGTCGAACTTTGTCCCGGCGAGCCCCGCCAACCCCTCCGGCCGGTCGCGGTCGACGGCGATGAAGCGGACGCCCGGCGGGGCGACGCCGGAGAGGCCGCGCGCGGCGCAAGTCACCGCGTGACCGAGCCCGACCGCGTGCGCGGCGATGGCCCGCCCGAGGAACTGCGTGCCGCCGAGGACCAGAATCCGCATGCCGCCGCTCCCGGTCGGACCGCGCTCAAGGCCCAATCTCACGTTCCGATTACTTGCCGCATCGCCACCAGCGTCCGGAACGCCCGCACGTTCGGGTCGTCGTGGAACACCGCGCGGGTGAAGGCCTCGTACTGCGCCATGTCCCGCAGGCGCAGGTCCAGCACGAAATCGGCCTCGCCGGTCACGTACCACGCCGCCCGCACCTCCGGCCGCTCGCGCAAGCTGCGCACGAAGGCGTCGAGGCGGTCGGAGGTCTCGCGCTCCAGCGAGACGAGCACGTGCAGGCAGAGTGGCGTACCGAGGACCGCCGGATGCACCACCGCGACGTCGGCGACGATGACGCCCTCCTGGCGCAGCCGGCGCAGGCGCCGGAGCACCGCGCTCTCGGACAGCCCGACCCGCTCGGCCAGGATCCGCGCCGGCGTCAGGTTGTCGGCCTGGACCGCGTCGAGCAGGGCGCGGTCGAACCGGTCGAGGGTGGCGCTTTCCGGCATGGATCGCTCGAGAACGGCGAAAACCGCCGCAGGTTAGCATGATTTCGGCGCCAACCGTCGCGGGGATCCGGCACTCTTCCGGACATGCCGAACCCAGCCCCCTCCCCGTCCGTCTCCGTGATCGCCACCACCTTGCGCGGCCTTGACCCGGCCTATGCCCCGACGCCGCTCCTCACGCTGCCGGCCCTGGCGCGGCGGCTCGGCGTCGCGCAGGTCCTCGCCAAGGATGAGGGGCGCCGGATGCTCGGCAGCTTCAAGTCGCTGGGGGGCACCTATGCGGGCCTGACCGCGCTCGCTCGCGCCGCCGGGATGGACCTGCCCGCGCTCCTCGCCGCCCGGCCCGCCGGGCAGCCGGCGCTCATCTGCGCCAGCGACGGCAATCACGGCCTCGCGGTCGCCGCGGCGGCGCGGTTCGCGGGAGCGCCGGCGCGGGTCTTCCTGCATGCGGGCGTGCCGCCGGCGCGGGCGCGGCGCATCGCCGACGAGGGCGCCGAGATCGTCCGGGTTTCCGGCACCTACGACGACGCGGTCGAGGCGGCGGCGGGCGCCGCCCGGGCCGGTGCGGGGCTCCTCGTCGCCGACACCACCGACGACCCCGAGGACCCTATCGTGCGCGACGTCATGGCCGGCTACGGCGTGATGGCGGCGGAGATCCGCGACCAGGCGGGGAACGGCCCCCGTCCGACCCACCTCTTCGTCCAGGCCGGCGTCGGCGGCCTCGCCGCCGCGATGGCTGAGGGCCTGGCCGGCTGGCTCAGCCACCCCGGCCTCGTGGTGGCGGTGGAGCCGGAGCAGGCGGCCTGCCTCGCGCCCGCCCTCGCCGCC
>NZ_JBEXZS010000224.1:0-24723 GCF_040593685.1 Methylobacterium sp. EM32
ATCTAAGGTTGAAATCAGTACCCGCAGAGGCGTGGTTTTGAGGCTTGATTTCAACCTTTGGTACGCACGAATCAAATCCGTTAAGGCCGTAGCCCGCAGAGGGGGGAGGGATAAAAGCCGCGCCTTTTCCTTTCCCCGCTCGCGGGGAGAGGAGAATGCTCACGGCGCGGGGTGCCTCACACCGCCACCCTGAGCGAACTCACCTTCCCCGCCACCGCGAACCCCGCCTTGCCGGCATAGCCCCCGACGATCGCCTGGCGCTCGGTGTGGCTCAGCACGTCCTCGATCCGGGAAAACCCCGCCGGGGCCCGCTTCTCGACCTCGTCGATCACCCGCTCCGGCCCGCCCTTGCGGTTCAGCAGCACGATCTCGGCGGTCTTCGGCCGGCGCTCGGCCTCATAAGAATGGAGCGCCTGCATCGGGTGCTCGGCGCCCGCCAGCGCGTCGCCGAGCGCCCGGGCGTCGAGGATCGCCTGCGAGGCGCCGTTCGAGCCGACCGGGTACATCGGGTGGGCGGCGTCGCCGAGCAGCGTCACCCGGCCATGGGTCCAGCGCGGCAGCGGATCGCGGTCGCACATCGGGTATTCGAAGATCTGCGGCGTCGCCTCGACCAGGGCCGCGAGGTCGAAATCCGGCAGGGCGAAGCGCTTCGCGTAGGGCAGCACCTGCGAGCGGTGGGCGGGGCGCGACCAGCTCTCCTTCGGCGGCGGCGACACCTTGCCGTCCGCCATCTTCACGAACACCACCCAGTTCATGAGCTGGCGCCCGCCCCCGGCCTCGGCGATCGGGTAGAGCACGCATTTGGCGCCCATCCCGCCGCCGATCGCCATGGTGCGGCCGTCGCCCCACGGGCTCCACTCGGTGGCGCCGCGCCACATCAGCACCCCGTCCCAGCGCGGCGGGCCCTCGTCGGGGAAGAATTTTTTTCGCACCACCGAGTGGATGCCGTCGCAGGCGATCAAGATGTCGGCCCGGATCGTGCGGCCGGCATCGCCCCGGAGCGAGTCGGTGAAGTGGGCCGTGACTGCGCCCTCGTCCTGGAGGAAGCCGGCGAGGGACAGGCCGGTCTTTACCGCATCGGGGCCCAGGCGCTCGCGCACCGCGTCGTAGAGCACGGCTTGCAGCCGCCCGCGGTGGATCGAGAATTGCGGCACCGGGTGGCCGGCCTCGATCCCCCGCGGCTCGCGCCAGACCTCCTGGCCCTGACGGTTGAAATAAGCGAGCTCCTTTGTCCGGATCGCCACCCGGTCGAGGGCCGGCAGCAGGTCGAGCTCGGCGAGCTCGCGGATCGCGTGCGGCAGGGTGTTGATGCCGACGCCGACCTCACGGACCTCCGAGGCCTGCTCGACGATCGTGGCGCGGATGCCGCGCCGGTGGAGCATCAGGGCGGTGGCGAGCCCGCCGATCCCGGCGCCGACGATGAGGACGCGCATCGCCTCACTCCGCGTCCGGCGGCGGCAGGAAGTCGACCTCGTGCTTGGCCGAGATTGCCACTACGTCGGCGGGGTTCGCCTGCGGCCCGAGATTGTGCAGAGCCCAGAACAGGTCGTAGAGCCGGCGCGCCGGCGAGACCCAGAAGAAGCACTTCACGTCCGCGTCGGAGCGGTTGAACAGGCCGTGCGGCTGGCCCCGCGGCAGCCGGATCGTGTCGCCGGGCTCGGCCACGCTCTCCTGCCCGTCGAGCACGGCCGTGAGCCTGCCCTGCAGGATGTACAGGAACTCGTCCTGCGTCGGGTGGATGTGCGGCGGCACGAAGGTGCCGGGCGGGAAGGTGGCGTGCCAGGACAGCGAGCTCTCGGAGAGCTGCTTCGGCACGTAGATCTGGCCGAGGATGTTCCAGCGGACGCCCTCGATGCCTTCACCGGCGCGGGTGATGCCTGCGGTCATGGGGGTCATGCGGTCACTCCTTCAACAGATGTTTCACACATGAAGGAACCGGTCCTTCACCTCCGGCGCCTGCCGGAGCGCGGCGCTGGTGCCGGTCCAGACCACGCGGCCCTTCTCGATCACCACGTGCCGGTCGGCGAAGCGGGCGAGCGCGTCGACGTTCTTGTCGATCACCAGGATCGCCTCGCCCTCGTCCTTGATCGCCCGCAGGCAGGCCCAGATCTCCTCGCGGATCAGCGGCGCCAGCCCCTCCGTCGCCTCGTCGAGGACGACGAGGCGCGGGTTGGTCATGAGCGCCCGGCCGATCGCCAGCATCTGCTGCTCGCCGCCCGAGAGCTGGTCGCCGCCGTTGCGCCGCCGCTCCTTCAGGCGCGGGAACAGGCGGTAGACCGCGTCCAGGCTCCACTTGGCGCCGCGCCCGCCGCGATGCGTCGCGACCAAATTTTCCTCGACCGAGAGGGTCGGAAACACCTGGCGCCCCTCCGGCACCAGGCCGAGGCCCCGCCGGGCGACGAGGTGGGACGGGCGCCCGGCCATGTCCTCGCCGTCGATCAGGATGCGGCCGGCCCGGGGCTTCAGGAGGCCGAAGATCGACTTCACGGTGGTGGTCTTGCCCATGCCGTTGCGGCCGAGCAGGGTCACCACCTCGCCCTTGCCCACCGACAGGTCGATTCCGAACAGGATGCGGGAATCGCCGTAGGCGCTCTCCAGGCCTTCGACCGTCAGCATCAGGCCGCCTCCTCCTCGCCGAGATAGGCGGCGCGCACCGCCGGATCGGACCGGACCACCGAGGGCAGGCCGCTGGCGATCACCCGGCCGTAGACGAGCACGCTCATCCGGTCGGCCAGCGCGAACACCGCCTCCATGTCGTGCTCGATCAGCACAATGGTGTGGGTGGATTTCAACTCGCGCATCAGCCCGACCAGGATCGCCGATTCCTCCGGGCCGGTGCCGGCGAGCGGCTCGTCGAGGAGAAGCAGGCGGGCGCCCGTGGCGAGGGCCACCGCCAGTTCGAGCTGGCGCTTCTCGCCGTGCGACAGGCTGCCGGCCCGCCGCCCGGCCCGGTCGGCGAGGCCAACGCGGCCGAGCGCGTCCATCGCGTCCGCGTTGAGCGCCGTCTCGGTCGCCGCCGGGCGGAAGAACCGGAAGCTCGACCCGGACCGGGCCTGAACCGCGAGGGCGACGTTCTCCAAGACCGAGAACCCGTCGAGGATCGAGGTGATCTGGAACGAGCGGGCGAGGCCCCGGCGCACCCGGGCGACCATCGGTAGGGCGGTGACGTCCTCGCCGGCGAGGTACACGCTGCCGGAATCGCTCGCGAGGCTGCCGGAGAGCTGGTGGATCAGCGTGGTCTTGCCGGCGCCGTTCGGGCCGATGATGGCGTGCAACTCGCCCGACGCCACGTCGAGGCTGACGTCGTCGGTGACCTTGAGCGCCCCGTAGGACTTGCGGAGGTTCCGCACGGAGAGGAGCGGGGTCACGCGCGCCTCCCGAGCTTCGCGGCGAGGCCCGCGAGGCCGCCGCGGGAGAGGAGCACCACCGCGACCAGCATCAGCCCGAGGCCGAGGCGCCAATGGTCGGAGTAATGCGCCAGCACCTCCTCCAGCGCGATCAGCGCCGCGGCTCCGGCGACCGGCCCGATCAGCGTGCCCATGCCGCCGAGCACCACCATGACGATCAGCTCGCCCGAGCGCTGCCAGCTCATGTAGGCCGGCGAGACGAACTCGGCCTGGTTCGCCAGCAGCACCCCGGCGAGGCCCGCGATGGCGCCGGCGATGACGTAGGCGGTGAGCCGGTAGGGTAGGGGGGAGAAGCCGATCGCCTGCATCCGCACCGCGTTGTCGCGGCTGCCGCGCAGGACCCGGCCGAAGCGCGAGGCGACGACGCGGCGCAAGGCCAGGAGAGCGACAGTCAGCACCGCCAGCACGCAGTAGAACAGGGCCGGATCGCCCGCGATCAGCCGCATCCCGAACAGGGTCGAGCGGCCCGACAGGGGGAGCCCGTCGTCGCCACCGTAAGCCGCGAGCGAGACCATGAAGAAATACGCCATCTGCCCGAAGGCCAGCGTGATCATGATGAAGTAGACGCCGCGGGTGCGGAGCGAGATCGCCCCGGTGACGAGGGCGAAGAGGGCGCAGACGAGTGCGGCCACCGGCGCCTGGATCGCGAGGTCGCGGATGCCGTGGGCGTCCAGGATGCCGACCGCGTAGGCCCCGAGCCCGATGAAGGCGGCGTGCCCGAACGACACCATGGCGCCGTAGCCGAGGACGAGGTCGAGGGAGAGGGCGGCGAGCCCAAAAATCATCATCCGGGTCGCGGTGACGACCAGGAAGGGCAGGCCCGCGGCCTCCGCCGCAACCGGGAGGGCGGCGAGCGCGGCCAGGACCAGCCCGGCGAGGGCGGTACCGGGCAGGGCCGCTCGGCGCCGGGGCGGTTCGGCGGTGGCGCGGGCGACGAGCGTCGTCATCGGGAGCCCCGCGCCGGGAACAGGCCGGAGGGCCGGAAGAACAGCACGGCGGCCATCAGGATGTAGATCAGCATCGGGGCGAGCGTTCGCCCGGTCTGCGAGGCGGATGACGCATCCATCACGCTGCGCAGCAGGATCGGCCCGAAGGTGCGCCCGAGCTGGTCGGCGAGGCCGACGAGGAGGCCGGCGACGAAGGCGCCCCGCACCGAGCCGACGCCGCCGATGACGATGACCACGAAGGTGAGGATCAGCACCGAATCACCCATGCCGGGATCGACCGAGAGGATCGGCGCCACCATCGCGCCGGCAAAGCCCGCCAGCATCGCGCCGAGCCCGAACACGACCAGGAACAGCCGCCGGATGTCGATTCCGAGCGCCGCCACCATCGGCCCGTTGCTGGCCCCGGCGCGAAGCCGCATGCCGAGCCGCGTGTGGTTGACGAGGAGGTGGAGCCCGAGGGCCGTCGCGAGGCCGGCGGCGATGATCGCGACCCGGTAGAGCGGGTAATGCAGGGTCCCGACGAGCCGGACCGAGCCCGACAGGACGTCCGGCACCGGCACGCTCATTGGGGCGGCGCCCCAGACGATGCGCACGCCCTCGTTGAGGATCAGGATCAGCCCGAAGGTGGCGAGCACCTGGTCGAGATGGTCGCGCCCGTAGAGGTGGCGCACAACCAGGAATTCGAGGGCCAGCCCGAAGACGAGAGCCGCGGGCAGGGCGAGCAGCAGGCCGAGGCCGAAGTTGCCGGTGGCGGCGGTGAAGGTCGCGGCGAGATAGGCGCCGATCATGTAGAGCGCGCCGTGGGCGAGGTTGATGAGATCCATCACCCCGAAGATCAAGGTCAGCCCCGCCGCAACCAGAAAGAGCAGGATGCCGAGCTGGACGCCGTTCAGCGCCTGGATCAGGAACAGGTTGAGCATCACACGACCCGATCGCGCGGGGTTTGCCCCTCGGCCTTTGCCACCCTCCGCGTCATCCCGGGGCCGCGCAGCGGAGCCCGGGATCCAGAACCGCAGGTGATGCAGGAAAGGGTGGAACGGCTCCGCTTCATCCGGCGACCTCCGCGGTTCTGGATTCCGGGCTCCGCTTTCGCGGCCCCGGAATGACGAAGAGCTCTACGACCAAATCCTACTTCATCTTGCACTCGGCTGCGTAATTGTCCTGATAGTTCGAAAAGATCTTCTCGGCGATCTGGGTCTCGTACTTGCCGTCCGGGCGCTTGGCTGCCTTGACGAGGTAGAAATCCTGGATCGGGTAGTGGTTGTTGCCGATCTTGAAGTTGCCGCGCAGGGACTGGAACTCGGCGGCCTTGAGACCGGCGCGCAAGGTGTCCTTGTCCTTTAGGTCGCCCTTGGCACGCTTGATCGCGGCGTCGATCATCAGGGCGGCGTCGTAGGCCTGCATGGCGTAGGTGCCCGGCACGCTGCCGTACTTCTTCTCGTAGGCGGCCACGAAGGCCTTCGATTGCGGGTTGTCGAGGTCCGGCGCCCAGTTGGCGCCGCCGAAGTAGCCGAGAGCCGCGTCCTTCTGGGCCGGCAGGGTGCTCTCGTCGACCGTGAAGGCAGAGAGGAACGGGATGGTGCTCAGGCCCGCCTGGCGGTACTGCCGCACCAGGTTGACGCCCATGCCGCCGGGCATGAAGGCGAACACCGCATCGGGCTGCGCCGCCGAGATCTGCGCGAGCTCGGCCGAGAAATCGAGCTGGCCGAGCGGCGTGAACATCTCGTTCGCCACCTCGCCCTTGTAGGAATGCTTGAAGCCGGCGAGCGAATCCTTGCCGGCCTGGTAGTTCGGCGCCAGCAGGACGAGGCGCTTGTAGCCCTTGTTCTGGGCGTACTTGCCCAGCACTTCGTGGACCTGGTCGTTCTGGTAGGAGGAGACGAACAGGTTCGGGTTGCACTCCGCCCCGGCATAGTTCGAGGTGCCGGCATTGGGCGAGATCAGGAAGGCGCCGCCCTCGGTCACCGGGCGCACCACCGCACGCAGCACGTTGGAGAAGGTCGGCCCGACCACGAAATCGACCCGGTCGCGCTTGACCAGCTCCCGCGCCTTGTTGGTGGCCACATCGGGTTTGAGCTCGTCGTCGACCGTCACCACCTCGGTCTCCAGGCCGCCGAGCTTCTTGCCTAAGCTGTCGAGGGCCAGCAGGAAGCCGTCGCGGCCCTGCTCGCCGAGCACCGCCGAGGGGCCGGACAGCGTGAACATCAGCCCGACCCGGACCTTCTCGGCCCCTTGCGCGGCCGCGGGGCCGGCCAGCAGCGTGGCGCCCATCAGGGCGGTCGCGAGGCGGCTGGCGGCGTTCCGGATCGGCGTCATCCCGTGTGTCCCCTGGTCTGTCGAGAGCATCGACGGCACTTGTCCGGCGTGATGCGGCCGAAGTCGAGTCGGCGCGTGGGACGAGAGCGGCGCTCTTTCGTCGGATCCCGGCCCGCCTCACGAGGAATACTTTACGCATGAAATATCGCCTGGCAACCGTGTCTGGCGACTTTTTCGCCCTGCTGCATCACTGTGCAGTGCAGCGTGCAGAATGCTGAAAAACAAACCTTTTTGCTTGGTGCATTGCAGCATCGTCGTGGTGCGGCAGGAGCGGGGACCGGAAACCGGCCGGGCCGTCCCGCGATCCACCATACCCCCTCTTGCGCCGCGATATTTCAAGGTTAAAGTTTCTCGGCCGGCGCGCCCGCCGTCACGAACAGGAGGCCTCCATGCGCGTCACGGTGATCGGCGGCGGACCCGGCGGGCTCTACTGCGCGCTCCTCACCAAGAAGCGCCGGCCCGGCTGGCAGGTCGAGGTCTACGAGCAGAACCAGGCCGACGACACGTTCGGCTTCGGCGTGGTGTTCTCCGACGAGACCCTGCACGAGTTCCTATCGCGCGATTCCCGCTCCTTCGCCCGCATCCGCGACGCCTTCTCGTACTGGGACGACGTCGCGATCCATAAGGACGGACGGGTGATGCGCTGCGGCGGCAACGGCTTTGCCGGGGTGAGCCGGATGCGCCTGCTCCAGATCCTCCAGGAGCGCTGCCGCGAGGAGGGGGTGGAACTGCATTTCGGCGTGAGCATCCCGCCGGACCAGCTCAAAGCCCGCTTCCCCGATTCCGACGTGATCGTCGCTTGCGACGGCATCAACTCGCGCATCCGCGATCACTTCCGCGAGGCGTTCCAGCCGGAGGTCGAGATCAAGTCCAACCGCTTCTGCTGGATGGGCTCGACCCGGCCGATGGACGAGTTCAACTACTTCTTTCGCGAGACGCCGCACGGCATCGTCTGCGCCCATACCTACCAGTACGAGCCCGGCCGCTCGACCTGGGTGTTTGAGATGGATGAGGCCTGCTGGCAGGGCCACGGCTTCATCGAGACCGACGAGGAGGGCTCGCGCCGGATCCTCGAAAACCTCTACGCCGAGGAATTGCAGGGCCACGGCCTGCTCCTCAACCGCTCGACTTGGCGCCGCTTCCCGCGGATCTTCTGCCAGAGCTGGTCGCACGACAACATCGTGCTCTTGGGCGACGCCAAGGCCTCGGCGCATTTCTCGATCGGCTCGGGCACCAAGCTCGCGATGGAATGCGCCATCGCGCTCTCCGACGCGCTGGTGACGCACGCGGGGGAGGACGTGCAGGCGGCCTTCGCCGCCTATGACCGGGCGCGGCGCACCCCCTGCCAGGTGGTGCAGCACAATGCCGACGTCTCGCTCGCCTGGTTCGAGCACATGTACCGCTCCTGGGACATGGAGGCGGAGCAGTTCTCGATGGTGGTGATGTGCCGGGCCAAGTCCATCACCTACGACAACCTGGTCGTGCGCGATCCCGATTACGTGCGGGCGGTGGACGACGCGTTCTACGCCCGCCTCCACGCCGAGACCGGCGAGGATTACCGGACGAGCCGGCCGACGCCGATGTTCACGGGGCTCTCTTTGCGGGCGATGCGGATCCCGAACCGGGTCGCGATGGCGCCGATGGCGCAGTACTCGGCGGACGAGGGCGGCAACCTCACCGACTGGCACTTCGTGCACTACACCTCGCACGCGCTCGGCGGCCCCGGCCTGCTCTTCACCGAGATGACCTGCCCGTCGGCCGACGCCCGCATCACCCCGGGCTGCCCGGGGCTCTGGACCGACGCGCACGAGGCACAGTGGACCCGCATCGTCGACTTCGTCCACGCGCACACCGACACGAAGATCGTGATGCAGCTGGGACATGCCGGTCGCAAAGGCTCGACGCAGGTCGGCTGGGAGCGGATGGACCGGCCGCTGCCCGAGGGCAACTGGCCGATCGTCTCGGCTTCCCCGATCCCTTATCTCGATCGCGTGAGCCAGGTGCCGGACGCGCTCGACCGGGCCGGGATGGACCGGGTGCGCGACGAGTTCGTGCGAGCCGCCGCGCGGGCGGCGCGGGCGGGCTTCGACATGCTGGAACTGCATTGCGCCCACGGCTACCTGATGGCCTCGTTCCTCTCGCCGCTCACCAACACCCGCACCGACGCCTATGGCGGGTCGATCGAGAACCGCCTGCGCTTCCCCCTCGAGGTTTTCTCCGCCATGCGGGCCGTCTGGCCGGCGGAGCGCCCGATGTCGGTGCGCATCTCCGCCACCGACTGGGCCGAGGGCGGGATGACCGAGGCCGACACGGTGGCGGTGGCCGAGGCCCTGCACGAGGCGGGGTGCGACCTCGTCGACGTCTCGGCCGGTCAGACCGTCGCCGACCAGAGCCCGGTCTACGGCCGGATGTTCCAGGTCCAGTTCGCCGACGCGATCCGCAACCGCGGGCACAATCGCGCGCCGATGGCGGTAATGGCGGTCGGCGCGATCACGGAAGCCGGCCAGGTCAACACCATCCTGCACACCCGCCGGGCCGACATCGTGGCGCTCGGCCGGCCGCACCTGTGGAACCCGAATTTCTGCCGCCAGGCCGCCGCCTGGTACGACGCCCGCACCCAGTCCTGGCCGAAGCCCTACCTCCCGGGCCGCGACCAGGCCCATCGCGAGTTGCCGAAAGCGCGCGAGCAGGAGATCGCCCTGCGGCGCAAGGCCCGGCCGCGGCCGCACCAGGCCGGCCAGGCCGCTGCGGAATAAAGAACGCTCAAGTGCTGTGCATCGCCTGCACAGTCGATCGGCGGCGATGACGATTCTCGCCATGATCTGACGCTTCGTGCGCCAATGACTTTTTTCTTAAGTAAGGACTAACGAAGCCGCTCGTATGCATGGTCACGCCTCGATTCCCGAGGCGTGACCATCGGATGCCGGGCAGTCGCGGGATGAAGTTGTCAATCAAGCACGTCCTGATCGGGACGATCATGACGCTGATGCTGTTCAGCGTGGCGCAAGGCGGCAACGGCATCTTGCGGCTGGTGACGCTGCGGGACGACGTGGTCGACATCGCCCGGACCCGGATCCCGGCTTCGAACCTGATCAACCAGATCTACGCCGAGACGCAAGGTTACCGGATCAACCTCTACCGCTTCGTGGTGACCTCGACCGACGATGCCGCCTACGACCGCAACGAGCAGGCCCTGACCGACAGCCGCAAGGCGCTGATCGACCTCCAGGCCAAGTACGAGCCGCTGATCTCCGGGCCGGAGGAGCGGGCGACCTTCGCGCGCTTCGTCGCCCGGTGGAGCGACTACCTCGAGGGCCAGAAGATGGTGACCGGCGCGATGGCGGCCGGCGACCAGGCTACGGCGCTCGCGACCCTGACCAGCGCTCAGATGAGCGGCACCAACGCCGAGGCGACCGGCGCCCTGAAGGCGATCGTGGCGATGAATGCCGGCGCCGCCCTGGCGAGCGCCGAGCATAGCAGCGCCAGCGCCGAGGGCGGCATCCTGGCGGCGGCGGTCATGACCGCGCTCGCCTTCGCGGCGGCGATCGGCGCGGTGATCTTCAGCCTCCTCGGCATCGCCCGCCCGATCGCCCGCATGACCGCCGCGATGGGCCGGCTGGCGGCCGGCGACGTCGCGGCGGCGATTCCGGGCGCGGCCCGGCGCGACGAGATCGGTGCCATGTCGGCGGCCGTGCAGGTGTTCAAGGACGGGCTGATCCGCGCCCGCGCGCTGGAGGAGGAGACGGCCCTCGCCCGCGCCTCGGCCGAGGAGCAGCGCCGCGCCGGCATGCGCCAGATGGCGGACGCCTTCGAGCACGCCGTCGGCGGCATCGTCGGCCAAGTCTCGGCCTCCGCGACCGAGCTCCAGGCCACCGCCCAGACCATGACCGCCACTGCGACGCAGACCGCGGCCCAGTCCACCGCCGTCGCGGCCGCCGCCGAGGAAGCCTCGTCGAATGTCGGCACCGTGGCGGCGGCGGCGGAAGAGCTCGGGGCCTCGGTCCAGGAGATCGGCCGCCAGGTCGACGGCTCGGCGCGGCTGGCCCAGGCCGCCGTCGCCGAGGCCGGCCGGACCGCTCACCAAGTCCGCGCGCTGACCGAGGCCACTTCCCGCATCGGCGACGTCGTCGGGCTGATCTCGTCGATCGCCGCCCAGACCAACCTCTTGGCGCTCAACGCCACCATCGAGGCCGCGCGGGCCGGACCGGCCGGCCGCGGCTTCGCGGTGGTGGCGGCAGAGGTGAAGGAGCTGGCCGGCCAGACGGCACGAGCCACCGAGGAGATCACGAGCCAGATCGCGGCGATCCAGGCCTCGACGGGTCAGGCGGCCGGGGCGATCGGGCAGATCACGGCGCGGATCGAGGAGATTTCGAGCGTGGCCACCTCGATCGCGGCGGCGGTGGAGGAGCAGGGCGCGGCGACACAGGAGATCGTGCGCAACGTCAGCCAGGCGGCGGCCGGCACCGGCGAGGTGACGGGCAACATCGCCGGCGTGGCGGGCGCGGCGGAGGAGACCGGGGCGGCGGCGAGCCAGGTGCTGGGCGCGGCCTCCGAGCTGTCGCGCCAATCCGAGCATCTCTCGGCCGAGGTCGCGCGCTTCCTCGATACCGTGCGGGCGGCCTGAGCCCGTTCGATCGATATCAATGAGAGCCTGATTGATTGGGCTCCACAGGGTCAACACCCTCCGCGTCATTCCGGGGCCGCGCAGTGGAGCCCGGAATCCAGAGACTCAGGTTGCGCAGGACAAAGCGGAACATCCTCCGCTTGATCCTGAACCATCCGTGGTTCTGGATTCCGGGCTCCGCTGCGCGGCCCCGGAATGACATGCAGGGTGTCAACTCTGTCGGCTTCAATCGAACAGGCTTCGAAAATTCATTCCGGGTTCCATCTCGCGGCCCCGGAGCGACGGGTGGGGATAGGAGAGCCACCCCCTAGACCGCGGTCTCACGGCGGGTCGCGCTCGATCCAGGCCGGGTCCATCGCCGTCATCTCCTCGTCGAAGGGCGCCGGGCCGGGCGCCTCGCCGCGGATCAGGGTCTCGGCCTCGTCGTGGTCGACGTCGCGCATCTGCTCGGCGAGGAGCGCGAGGTAGCTCGCCGCGGCGGCCGTGCCGAACAACTCTGCGAAGCGCGCATGGGCCACCGCCGTCATCGTCTCGGCCACCGCCTCCGGCGGGCTGCCGGCCTCGACGGCGTTGTCGAACACCGCCCGCCAGGCGCGCGACAGGCGCTCGCGCAGTTCGAAAGTATCGTCCACGACGGATCGGCCTCTCCGGGCCGGGAACGGCCGCGCCGGAGTATGGGCCGGTGGGCCGGCGGTTTCCAGGCGGGGGAGGGGTGCCAACAGGGCCGTCTCGATGCGATACCGCGCCGGCGGTCCTCAGCCGCAGGGAGAGCCCCATGAAACTCTACGGCACCAGCCTGTCGCCTTTCGTCCGCAAGGTGCTCGTCGTCCTCGCCGAGAAGGGCATCGAGGCCAAGCACGTGCCGCTGCGCTTCCACGATCCCGATCCGCGCTTTCGCGCGGCGAGCCCGTTCGGCAAGATCCCGGCCCTGGAGGACGACGAGTTCCGCCTCGCCGATTCGACGGCGATCATCCATTACCTGGAGCGCAAGCATCCGGAACCGGCGATGCTGCCGGCGGCGGCGCAGGATCTCGGCCGGGCGATCTGGTTCGACGAGCTCGGCGATACCGAGCTGTTTCCGCTCCTGGTCAAGCCCTTCGTGCAGCGGGTGCTGCGGCCGCAACTCATGAAGCAGCCCTGCGACGAGGCGGTCGTCGCCAAGTGCATGACCGAGGAATTGCCGCGGCCGTTCGACTATCTGGAGGGCGTGATCGACGGGCCGTTCCTCGTCGGCGGCGCGTTCAGCCTCGCCGACATCTCGGTCGCGACCGGCTTCCACAACCTGCATCTCGCCGGCGAGGCGGTCGATGCCGGACGCTGGCCGCGGCTCGCTTCCTATGTCGCGGGCATCCTGGAGCGCCCGTCGTTCCAGACGGCGATCGCGGCCCGGCAGGGCTGAGGCGGGACGAGGGGGCGGGCGACCGTCCCCTCTCTCAGCGCCCCGTCATCTCAGCGCCCTTTGGCGCTGCGGCGGTAGAAGCCGTCGACCTGGGACTGGGCCTCGGCCCGGTCGCGCTCGTTGGCCGCCGCCATCGCCTGCTCCTGCAGGGCGACGATCCACTGGTCCTTCGGCCCCTCAGCGGCGTCGCGGGCCAGCGTCAGCCAGGCGAGGCCCCGGGCGCGCTGCACCGTGACGCCCTGGCCGTTGATCAGGAGCTGGCCGAGCAGCGCCTGCGCCGCCGGGTGCCCCTTCTCGGCGGCGAGGTTGAACCAGCGCGCCGCCTGGCGCGGATCCTGGCTCACCCCGGTGCCGTCGAGGTAGAGCCGGGCGAGGTTGTACTGCGCGTTCGGGTCGCCGTAATAGGTCGCCGCGTAGTTGAACATGTCGTAGGCGCGCTCGACATTCGCGCGGACGTAGGAGCCCTTGATCCCGTCGAGGAAGTAGCGGCCGAGCGCCGTGAAGGCGCTCGCCACCACGCCGGCATTCGGCGCCTCCGGGCCCTCGTCGGCGTTCTCGTCGGCGATCTTCGAGAAGAACTCGAACGCCTTGAGGTCGTCGTGCGGGACGCCGTCGCCCTCCGCGTACATGCGGCCGAGCTTCCACAGGGCCAGGGCGTGGCCCTGGCCGGCGGCGTATTCGAGGGCGCGCGCCGCGCCCTCCTTGTCGCCGGCATTGTAGTCGCGCATGCCCGTCCGCATCGCCTCGCGGGCGTTGCGGTAGCCCACGGCCGCGGGCACCGGGGTCCGCACCGCGGCGTCGAGCGCCGCGGCGGGGCCCGCCCCGGCCATCGTCAGGCCGAGGAGCGCGAGAAGGAACCGGCGGCCCGCCCGCTGGGGCAGGCCGGCCTCAGATATCCGCATAGGAGAGCGTCTCCTGGGCCCCGCCCGGATGCGTCACCGCGCCCGTCACCGCCGGGCCGACGGTCTGCGCGTACTTCCACAGGTAGCCCGAGGTCGAATCGTTGGCCCGCGGCTGCCAGGCCGCGCGCCGCTTCGCCAGCTCGTCGTCCGTGAGGTCGACCGAGAGCGTGCCCTGGACCGCGTCGATGCGGATCATGTCGCCGTCCTGCAGGAGGCCGATCGGGCCGCCCACCGCGGCTTCGGGCCCGACATGGCCGATGCAGAAGCCGCGGGTGGCGCCGGAGAAGCGCCCGTCGGTGATGAGCGCGACCTTGTCGCCCATGCCCTGGCCGTAGAGGGCGGCGGTGGTCGCCAGCATCTCGCGCATGCCGGGGCCGCCCTGCGGGCCCTCGTAGCGGATCACCAGGACCTCGCCCTCCTTGTAGGTGCGGTTCTTCACCGCCTCGAAGCAGGCTTCCTCGTTGTCGAAGACGCGGGCGGGACCCGCGAAGGTCTGCTTCTCCGGCGGCATGCCGGCGACCTTCACGATCGCGCCCTCGGGAGCGAGGTTGCCCTTGAGGCCCACCACACCGCCGGTCGCGGTGATCGGCTGGCTGGAGGGGCGCACCACGTCCTGGTTGGCGTTCCACGCCACCTTGGCGAGGTTCTCGGCGATGGTGCGGCCGGTGACCGTGATGCAGTCGCCATGCAGGTAGCCGCCGTCGAGGAGCGTCTTCATCAGGAGTGGGATGCCGCCGACCTCGAACAGGTCCTTGGCGACGTAGCGCCCGCCGGGCTTCAGGTCGGCGATGTAGGGGGTGCGCTTGAAGATCTCGGCGACGTCGAACAGGTCGAACGAGATGCCGCATTCATGCGCGATCGCCGGCAGGTGGAGCGCTGCGTTGGTCGAGCCGCCGGAGGCCGCCACCACGGTCGCGGCGTTCTCGAGCGCCTTGCGGGTGACGATGTCGCGCGGGCGGATGTTCTTGGCGAGCAGCTCCATCACCATCTCGCCGGCGGTGGCGCAGAACCGGTCGCGGATCTCGTAGGGGGCGGGGGCGCCGGCCGAGTAGGGGAGCGCCAGGCCGATCGCCTCGGAGACGGTCGCCATGGTGTTGGCGGTGAACTGCGCGCCGCAGGCGCCGGCCGACGGGCAGGCGACCTGCTCCAGCTCCTCGAGGTCGTCGTCGCTCATCGCGCCGACCGAGTGCTTGCCGACCGCCTCGAACAGGTCCTGGATGGTCACCGGCTGGCCCCGGAAGGTGCCGGGCAGGATCGAACCGCCATAGATGAAGACGGAGGGCACGTTGAGGCGCACCATCGCCATCATCATGCCGGGCAGGGACTTGTCGCAGCCGGCGAGCCCCACGAGCGCGTCGTAGGCGTGGCCGCGCATGGTGAGTTCCACCGAATCGGCGATCACCTCGCGGGACGGCAGCGAGGCGCGCATGCCGCGATGCCCCATGGCGATGCCGTCGGTGACCGTGATGGTGCAGAACTCGCGCGGGGTGCCGCCGGCGGCGGCGACGCCTTTCTTCACCGCTTGGGCCTGGCGCATCAGCGAGATGTTGCACGGCGCCGCCTCGTTCCAGCACGAGGCCACGCCGATCAGCGGCTGGTGGATCTGCTCGCGGGTGAGGCCCATGGCGTAGAGGTACGAGCGGTGCGGCGCACGGTCCGGACCCTCGGTCACGTAGCGGCTGGGCAGCTTCGATTTGTCGGTGGTGTGACGCGCGTCCATGGCCCTGTCCCGTACCCGTAGTTTCTTGAATGGCCGGTTTTTCCCCGGTCCCGCTCCCTGCGCCGCCCTGGGACGGCTCCGTGAAACGAACCCGTTTGACGGGGTCATCCGCCAGCGTCGCCCGCGATCCCCGGGGGGACCCGGATGACCACGATAAATCGCTGTGGGGACAGTCGCTTAACGTGGCGGTTGAGGTGCCGCCGGTTTATGGCGGGATCGCGGCGGCGTGAGGGGCGGTCTGGGGCAAAGCTGGGATGCTTTCGCGGTGTTGCGACCCCGCCACAGCTAAGCTTGCGGTGTAGGTCTGACATGCGAGGCGGTCGGTCGTCGGCATGGGTGGGAGAGTGCCGGTTCTTTGTGCCCGGGGTGAGGCGCGAGCCGTGCGGGAATGTGGCTCGCCGGGGGACGGCGTGGCGCGATCGGGCGGGGCGGGCGTGATGTTTCGCATCGTTCCGGCAGGTCACTTTGCAGCAGCGATCCCACCGAACAGGGTCATCCCGGGGCCGTGCAGCGGAACCCGGGATCCATAACCGCCGACGTTTCAGGACGAGGCGGAACGCGATCCGCTTCATTCTTCTTCGGCAGCGGATATGGATCCCGGGTTCTCGCCTTCGGCGAGCTCCGGGATGACGATGGAGGGTGTCAGGGTTGTCGGTCGAAAACTGGCTTGCCCACCCTCACGCCGAGCGCGGCGCCGCCACCCGGTGGCGCAGGCCCGCGATCACCGCCCGCAGGGTGCCCGCCTCGGTGTCCGTCACGTCGGTGCGGGCGTAGATGCGGTCGTGCACGAAGGAGAGCTTGCCGATCGTCGCCGGCGTCATCCGGAACGGGTAGAGGTCGGGCTGGCCCATGCTGCGGTTGAGCGAGTTCATCGCGAAGGTGAGCGGCAGCCAGGCCTCGATCAGCCGGCCGAAATCGGGGCTGCGATAGGGATCGAAATCGACCTTGGCCGCGAGCGTGATCGGCGCGTGCAGAGCCGGGCCGGCCTGGAGCTTCGGCTGCACCCGCACGCCGAACTGGCTCGCGGTCTCCAGCGTGTCGACGATGTGCATGTAGTGCGCCCAGGTCTCGGCAAAGTCCTCCCAGGGATGGGAGGTGGCGTAGGCCGAGACGTAGGTCTCCTGCCAGCCCTCGTCCGGGCCGTGGGCGTAGTGGCGCTGGAGCGCGGCCCCGTAATCGGCCCGCTCGTCGCCGAACACGGTGCGGAATCCGTCGAGGCAGGGATCGGCCCGCACCAGCACGTTCCAGAAATAATGCCCGATCTCGTGGCGGAAGTGCCCGAGAAGCGTGCGGTAATGCTCGCCGAACTGCGTGCGCCGGCGCTCGCGCTCGACGTCGTCGGCCTCGGCGATGTTCAGCGTGATGAGGCCGTTGTCGTGCCCGGTGAGCACCGGCGGGCCGATCAGGTAGGATTCCGCCGGGTCGACCAGGAAGTCGAAGGCGAGGCCGGCCGGGTCGTCGCGCCGTGACGCGAGCGGCAGCCGCAGGCGCAGCATGGCGTAGAACAGCCGGCGCTTGGCCGCCTCGACCTCGCGCCAGCGGGTCCGGTTCCAGGGAATCGACAGGTCCGGCACTACCCGGTTGTGGCGGCAGGCGACGCAGTAGGTCTCGCCCGAGCCCGCCGGCACCAGCCAGTTGCAGCCCCCCGATTCGCGGTTGCCGCAGGCGCGGTACTTGCGGCGCGGATCGGCCAGCCCGCGCCAGCGCGAGCCAGCCTTCAGCATCGCGGTCATGTCGGCGATCTCGGGATCGTAGCCGAGGCGACACTCGCAGCTCTCGCAGGAATCGGCCTCGAAATGGGCCGGCTGCGCGCAGGCCTGGCACTGGAAGATCTTCATCGCGGCGTCCGGACAGGCCCCGTGGAACGCCCGGGCGGGGCCTGCCTCACCAAGGAGCTTCGCCCGGCAGAGGTTCCGTTCCCGGCGGCACGGGACTTGCCTCATTTTTTCGCCCTGCCGCCCGTGATCAGGCTTCGAGATGACGCAGAGAGACGCGAGGCCCGTTCAAAGGACGCCGTCCGTGGAGCGACGCGGCGGCTGACGCGGGCCCGGCCAAGGTGTATGAGGCCAAGGCTGGATTCCACGGAACGCGCACGGACGGGCCGGCGGGCGCACCCCCTCATCTCACCAAGCAGAAGGTTCGGACTCGCCGTGTCGATCAAGGCCGCCCTGCACCACGTCACGTCCTACACCTACGACCGGCCGATCGCGCTCGGCCCGCAGGTGGTGCGCCTGCGGCCGGCGCCGCATACGCGCTCGCGGATCGAGAGCTACGCCCTCAAGGTCACGCCGGCCAACCACTTCGTGAACTGGCAGCAGGACCCCAACGGCAACTGGCTCGCCCGCCTCGTCTTCCCCGAGAAGACGACGCAGTTCCGCATCGAGGTCGACCTCGTCGCCGACATGTCGGTGATCAACCCGTTCGACTTCTTCGTCGAGGACTACGCCCAGACCCGGCCCTTCGCCTATCCGGACGAGCTGAAGGCCGAGCTCGGCCCCTACCTCGCGGTGGAGGAGGGCGGACCTGAGATCGACGCCCTGATGGCGCGGCTGCCGGAAGAGCCGAATACCGTGCTGTTCCTGGTGGCGCTGAACGCCCTGGTGCGCGACGCGGTGAACTACGTCGTCAGGATGGAGCCGGGGGTGCAGACCCCGGCCGAGACGCTCAAGAAGGCCAGCGGCTCGTGCCGCGACTCGGCCTGGCTGATGGTGCAGGTGCTGCGGCGCTTGGGGATGGCCGCCCGCTTCGTCTCCGGCTACCTGCTCCAACTCGTGCCCGACACCACCGCCGTCGACGGGCCGGCCGGCACGAGCACCGACTTCACCGACCTCCACGCCTGGGCCGAGGTCTACGTGCCGGGCGCCGGCTGGATCGGCCTCGACGCTACCTCGGGCCTGCTCTGCGGCGAGGGCCACATCCCGCTTGCCGCGACCCCGCATTACCGCTCGGCGGCGCCGATCGCCGGCCTCGCCGAGCCGGCCGAGGTCGCGTTCGACTTCGGCATGACCGTGACCCGCGTCGCCGAGGCACCGCGGGTGACGAAGCCCTTCTCCGACGAGGCCTGGGCCGCCCTCGACGCGCTCGGCGACCGGATCGACCGCGACCTCGCCGACGCGGACGTGCGCCTGACCATGGGCGGCGAGCCGACCTTCGTGTCGATCGACGATTTCGAGGCGCCCGAGTGGAACGCCGCCGCGGTCGGGCCGACGAAAAGGGGGCTCGCCGACCAGCTGATCCGCCGCCTGCGCGACCGTTTCGGCCCCGGCGGCTTCCTGCATTACGGCCAGGGCAAGTGGTATCCGGGCGAGAGCCTGCCGCGCTGGGCCTTCGGCCTCTATTGGCGCAAGGACGGCGAGCCGGTCTGGCGCGACGCCGACCTGATCGCCTCCGAGACCGGGCCGCGGAATGCCGGCATCCAGGAGGCGGAGGCGCTGATCCACGGCCTCGCCCGGCGGCTCGGCCTCGAAGCTTACGTCCAGCCGGTCTTCGAGGACCCGGAATACTGGGACCGCAAGGTCGCCGACCTGCCGGTCAACGTCACGCCCCTCGACCCGAAGGTCGGTGACGAGGAATCGCAGCGGCGGATGGTGCGGGTCTATACCCGCGGAATCGAGAACGCGGTCGGCTTCGTGCTGCCCCTCGCCAACGTGGCGATCGGCGCCGACCGGCACTGGGTCTCGGAGCCGTGGCAGCTCAAGCGCGGCGCGATCTACCTGGTGCCGGGCGATTCCCCGGCGGGCTTCCGCCTGCCGCTGGCCTCGCTGCCCTACGTGCCGCCGGGCGAATACCCGTATTACGTGCCGCAGGATCCGGTCGAGCAGCGCGGGCCGCTCCAGCCCGGCGCCGCCACCGCGGCGCCGCGCAAGCCCGTGCCGGTCGGCGTCGCGGTGCGCACGGCGCTCGCGGTCGAGCCGCGGGACGGGGTCCTGTGCGTGTTCATGCCGCCGGTCGAGCGGGTGGACGAGTACCTGGGCCTGCTCTCGGTCCTGGAGGAGGCCGCCGCCGAGATCGGCCAGCCGCTCCACGTCGAGGGCTACGAGCCGCCCTACGATCCGCGCCTGTCGGTCATCAAGGTCACGCCCGATCCCGGCGTGATCGAGGTCAACGTGCAGCCGGCCCGGACCTGGCGCGAGGCGGTCGAGATCACCACCGGTCTCTACGAGGATGCCCGCCAGACCCGGCTCGGCGCCCAGAAGTTCATGACCGACGGGCGCCATACCGGCACCGGCGGCGGCAACCACGTCGTGCTCGGCGGCGCGACCCCGGCCGATTCGCCGTTCCTGCGCCGGCCCGACCTCCTGAAGAGCATGGTGCTGTACTGGCAGCGCCACCCGTCCCTGTCCTACCTGTTCTCGGGCCTCTATGTCGGCCCGACGAGCCAGGCGCCGCGGATGGACGAGGCACGCCACGACGGGCTCTACGAGCTCGAGATCGCGCTCGCCCAGGTGCCGCCGCCGAACGGGCCGGAGGTGCCGCTCTGGCTCGTCGACCGGCTGTTCCGCAACATCCTGACCGACGTCACCGGCAACACCCACCGGGCCGAGATCTGCATCGACAAGCTCTACTCGCCGGACGGGCCGACCGGCCGCCTCGGCCTCCTGGAGTTCCGCTCCTTCGAGATGCCGCCCGACGCGCGGATGAGCCTCGCCCAGCAGGTGCTGCTGCGCGCCCTCGTCGCCTGGCTGTGGCGCGAGCCGCAGGAGGGCGGTTTCGTGCGCTGGGGCACGGCCCTGCACGATCGCTTCATGCTGCCCCACTTCCTGTGGGAGGACTTCCAGTCGGTGCTGGGCGACCTCAACCGCGCCGGCTACGCCTTCGACCCGGCCTGGTACGAGGCGCAAGCCGAGTTCCGCTTCCCGCGCTACGGCGAGGTCGAGCGCGGCGGGGTGAAGCTGGAACTGCGCCAGGCGCTCGAGCCCTGGCACGTGCTCGGCGAGGAGGGCGCCATCGGCGGCACGGTGCGCTACGTCGATTCCTCGGTCGAGCGCCTGCAGGTCAAGGTCTCGGGCTACGTGCCGAGCCGGCACGTCGTCACCTGCAACGGCCGGCGCCTGCCGATGGCCGATACCGGCCGCGCCGGCGAGGCGGTGGCGGGCCTGCGCTTCAAGGCCTGGCAGCCGGCCTCGTCCCTGCACCCGACGATTCCGGTCCACGCGCCGCTCACCTTCGACGTGCTCGACACCTGGAGCGGGCGCTCGCTGGGAGGATGCGTCTACCACGTCGCCCATCCGGGCGGGCGCAACTACGAGACCTTCCCGATCAACACCTACGAGGCGGAAGGCCGTCGCCTCGCCCGCTTCCAGGAGAACGGCCACACCCCGGGCCGGGTCAGCGTGCCGCCGGCGGAGACGCAGCGCGAGTTCCCCATGACCCTCGACCTACGCTCGCCCCATCTCCGGTGAGTGACGCCCCGGTGAGCGAGGCTCCGATGAGCGAGGCGCTGGCGGAGGCGGGGGTTCCGGCGCCGGCCCGTCCCGACGGGCCGCGAGAGGACGGACCGGAAGAGCGGCTGGCGCGCTGGACCGCGGGCTACGCCGCCCTGCCGGGCCTGCCCGACGAGCTGCTCGCTCCGGACGGATCCTTGCGCCCGGCCTGGGACCGGTTCCTGCGCCACCTCGCCGGGCTCACCGACGGCGAGATCGCCGCCCGCCTCGCGGCGGCCGGGCGGCACATCCACGAGACCGGCATCGCCTACCGGGCCTATGGCGAGGCGACCGAGCGCGACTGGCCGATCGGCGCCCTGCCGCTCCTGATCGAGGGATCGGAGTGGCAGGCGATCGCCACCGGTGTGGCGCAGCGCGCCGAATTGCTGGAGGCGGTGCTGACCGACCTCTACGGCGACGGGGCGCTCGCCCGGGCCGGCCTGCTGCCGGCGGCGGCCGCGGCGGGCGATCCGGAATTCCTGCGCCCCCTCGTCGGCGTCGCGCCCCCGGGCGGGCGCCACCTGCATTTCTACGCCGCCGACCTCGCCCGCGGGCCGGACGGCGCCTGGCGGGTGCTCGCCGACCGGACCCAGGCGCCCTCGGGTACCGGCCACGCCCTCGAGAACCGCCTCGTCATGGCCCGGGCCCTGCCGGAGGTCTACGGTGCGCTCGACGTCGAGCGCGTCGCCTCGTTCTTCCAGGCGTTTCGCGACGGGCTCGCCGCGGCGGCGACCCGGGCCGAGCCGCGCATCGGCCTGATGACCTCGGGGCCCTACAGCGACACCTACGTCGAGCAGGCGGTGCTCGCCCGCTATCTCGGCTTCTCCCTCGTCGAGGGCGATGACCTCCTGGTGCGCGACGGGATGGTGTTCATCCGTACCGTCGCGGGCCTCAAGCGGGTCGACGTGCTGTGGCGGCGCATCGACGGCGACTTCGTCGATCCCCTCGAACTCAATCCCGCCTCCCGCCTCGGGGCCCCCGGCCTCGTCGAGGCCCTGCGGTCCGGCGCCGTGGCGATGGGCAACATGCCGGGCACCGGCCTTGTCGAGAGTGCCTGGCTCGCCGCCTCGCTGCCGGCCCTGTGCGAGCGGCTGCTCGGCGAACGCCTGCGCCTGCCCGGCCTGCCGACCTGGTGGTGCGGCGAGCCTGACCAGCGCGCGGCCGTGCTGGAGCGGTTCGATTCCCTCGCCTTCCGGCTGGCCGCGGCGCCGGCGCAAGGAGCGTTCACCAGCCGGGCCTTCGGCGAGGGGCGCGACGCGGCCGAGACCGCGCGCCTGCGCGCCGTCCTGCGCGACCGGCCCGGCGACCTCGTCGCCCACGAGCCGGTGCGCCTCTCCACCGCCCCGGTCTGGGACGGCACCCGGCTCGTGCCCCGGCCCTTCGTGCTCCGGGTCTTCGCCGCGGCGACCCCGGAGGGCTGGCAGGTCATGCCCGGCGGCTTCTGCCGCATCTCCGAGACGCCGGACGTGCGCCCGGTGGCGATGGGCGCCGGGGTCCGCGCCGCCGACGTCTGGGTGCTGTCCTCGGGCCCCACCGCCGCCCAGGCGAGCCTGCTGCCCCCGAGCGACCGGGTGGCGGTGCGCCGGGTGCCCGGCCTCCTGCCGAGCCGGGCCGCCGACAACCTGTTCTGGCTCGGCCGCCACCTGGAGCGGGCCGAGGCGGTGATCCGCCTCACCGCCTGCCTCCTCGACGGGGCCGGCAGCGTCTCGATGGCGCCGGAGGACCGCGCCACCTCGGGCCGCATCCGCGCCCTGCTGCACGCCTGGGGCGCCGTGCCCTCGGCCGAGGGACCGGCGGCGACGCTCGCCCATCACGCCCTCTCGGACGGGGGGCAGTGGGGCTCGGGCCTCTCCCACGCTCTCTCGGCCCGGCGCAACGCCGCGTCGTTGCGCGAGCGGCTCTCGGGCGAGACCTGGCGGGCGCTGTCGGCCCTGCGCGAGATGCTGGAGGCGCCGGACGGCGCCGATTCGGAGGCGGCGCTCCTCGACCGGGCCGAGCGCGCCCTGTCGCTGACCGCGGCGCTCGCCGGTCTCGCCCAGGAGAACATGAACCGGGCCGGCGGCTTCACCTTCGTCGACATGGGCCGGCGGGTCGAGCGGGCGGTCAATGCCTGCCGCTTCGCCCTCGATTTCGGGGCGGCGGGGGCGAGCACCGACGATCTCGGGGTGCTGCTCGACCTCGTCGATTCCCGCATCTCCTACGGGGCGCGCTACATCCTCGGCGTGGCGCTCGCGCCGGTGCGCGACATGGTGCTGCTCGACCCCTACAACCCGCGCTCCCTCGCCTTCCAGGTCGAGCGCCTGGCCGAGCGCCTGTCCGGCCTGCCTCCTCTACGCCAGGACGGGGTGGCGGAGCTGCCGGTGCGGCTCGTTGCCGGACTCTCGGGCGAGATCGCGGCGGCGGAGGCCGCGACATTGCCGCTCGCCACCGTCGCGGAATGGGAGATGCGGCTGTGGGGGATCGCCGAGGCGGTCGGCGCCCGCTACTTCCCGGGCGGGTCGGACGCTGCCCGGCCCGAGAACCTCACCACCCTCGCGTGATTCCCCTCCATCGATGCTCTACCGCCTGCGCCACCTGACGGCCTACGCCTACCGCAACCCGGTGGGCTTCGCCCGCTGCACCCTGCGCCTCGCGCCGGCGGCGGGGGAGGGGCAGGCGCTCCTGTCGCACGAGGTGGTGGTCGAGCCCACGCCGCCGGCCGCGACCGAGCGCACCGACTTCTTCGGCAACCGTACGGTCTTCCTCACCGTCGAGACGCCGCACCGGGAGTTCCGGATCGACGCGCTCTCCCGCGTCCGGGTCGAGCGGCCGCCTCTGCCCGACCCAGCGACCGGACCGGCCTGGGAGGAGGTGCGGGAGCGGGTGCTGACCTGGCCCGGCCTCGGTCCCGACGCGGCCCTGCACTTCGCGGCGTCGAGCCGACGGGTGCCGCTCCTGCCCGAGATCACCGACTACGCCCGGGCGAGCTTCCCCCCCGGCGGCGGCGCCTATGCGGGCGCCTTCGACCTGATGCGCCGCATCCGGGCGGACTTCGCCTTCGATGCGGAGGCCACCGAGGTCGGCACGCCGCTCAGCCAGTCCTTCGCCGGGCGCCGCGGCGTGTGCCAGGATTTCTCGCACATCATGATCGCGGCTCTCAGGGGCCTCGGCCTGCCGGCGGCCTATGTCAGCGGGTACCTGCGCACCCTGCCGCCCCCGGGCCAGCCCCGGCTGGAGGGGGCCGATGCCAGCCACGCCTGGGTGTCGGTCTGGTGCGGGGAGGGGTGGATCGGCCTCGATCCCACCAACGGCATCGGCGTGCAGGACGATCACATCGTCGTCGCCCGCGGCCGCGACTACGGCGACGTCGCGCCGGTCGCCGGCATCATCGCCGGATCGGGCGCGCAGAGCCTGCGGGTCGCGGTGGACGTGGTGCCGGAGGAGGAGTGCGGGCCGGGCTGATGCGCTAGACTTCGGGGAGACGGAGGTCCCGGCCCGCGGGTGCGACACCAGCCGAGTGCCGCCGTTCAGGGCGGGACAGGGCCGGCGTGGCGAGGGAACACTGGGCCGGTTTCGGAGCCCCGTCCTCAACCTGGATCAATCTCCGGTGATTTCGGGGTGGCCGGGTGGCAATCCCTGCGTCATCGCGATCACGAAGCGGGGCCTTGATGATTATCGATTGCCCGATCTTATTGTTCTTGCTGTATCAAGATTAGTCGCGGCCCGTTACGGGCGATACCAGGCCTTACCGATATCGCCTGGAATGGGGATCCCAGGATTTAACGTGATCGGCTCGCTGCTGAAGAAGACGCAGACCCAGTCCTATCGCGGCGCACCCCGCCCCGGCTCGCCCGCCCCCGTCGCGCTGCCGCCGGCACGCTCGTCGGGCGGCACGGCCGCCGCGCCCGTGGTGCCGGTGCCGAGGCTGCTGTGGCCGGCGCCCTTGCCGCTGTCCTGGCTGATGCCCGGCTGGCCGGCGGCGCCGGTGCTGTTCGGGCTGCCGGAC
>NZ_JBEXZS010000225.1:0-15746 GCF_040593685.1 Methylobacterium sp. EM32
GCCCGCGCCCGAGAAGGCGCTGCCCCCCGCGACTCCGGTGCCCCCGGCCGCCGGGCGCCCGCCGCTGGTCGCCAATCCGGGCGACCCGTCCGACGTCGACGAGGTGACGCTGCCGGCCAAGCCCGCCGCGATCCTCTCCGGCAACGCCAAGTGGGACCAGGCGCTGCCGAGCCTCAAGGACGCCATCGCCAAGGTCGAGGCGGCGCTCGCCCAGGCCGGCATCAAGGCCAACGGCAAGCCGATCTCGGTCTTCACCCGCACCGACGACGACGGCTTCCAGTTCGAGGTGATGGTGCCGGTCGAGGCCGTCCCGAACCCGCGCCCGGCCGGCCTACCGGACGACCTGCGCTTCGGCGCGACGCCGAGCGGCAAGGCCCTGCGCTTCACCCACAAGGGCTCCTACGAGGGCATCGACCAGACCTACGAGACGGTGACGGCCTATCTCGACGCCAAGGGCATCCTTGTCCAGGACGCCTTCGTGGAGGAGTACCTGACCCCGCTCGGGGGGGCGTCGGACGATGCGCTGGAAGTGAATATCTACGCGCTGCCGAAATAGGAGTGAGGCAATCGCCGCACCCCTATTCCGGACGACCGCAACGACGCGGAGAAAGACCCGGGATCCAGTTGCAAAACTCCGCGATGCGTCGGCAGCTGAAGTCTCCCGACGACAACTGAAAAGCGGCTTGTCACGATCGTGCGACGCATTGCAGGCGCGACGGAGCCTGGGAGCTGGTTTTGTGCCCGCTCCCCGCTCCCGCGGTGGCAATCACAGCCCTTACGCGCGTCTCGCGACCCGCTCGGCTTCCGGCAATTCAGGCTCTTCACACCGAGCCTGAGAGAGGATGCCTCGCAATTCGGCCACCATGACATTTGTCTGGGCGTCGGTATCGTCCTCGGCTTGGTCGGCAGGTCCGCGCAGGCGCATGATGACAAGGGCCGCCACCCCTGCGCAGAGGCTGCCACCCAGCGGAGCACTGAGAACGGCGGCCGCCCAGCCGAAGGAGACCATAGCCGAACCGGTGAGAAAACCTCCGGCAATCGCCACAAACACGAACAACAGCATCGATGTCCACTCCGAGCCTCGTCCCCTACTGCATCGCCCGCACCCGGGCCAGGAACGCGTCGTAGTTCTCCGGCGTCAGGATCCCGACGAGCTTTTCGCGGATGCGCCCGTCCGGCCCGATCACGAAGGTCTCCGGCACGCCGTAGACCCCGAGATCGATGCCGACCCGGCCGGCCTCGTCGGCGCCCACCGCCCGGAACGGATTGCCGTGGCGGCCGAGGAAGCGGCGTCCGTTCTCGGGCTGGTCCTTGTAGTCGATGCCCACGAGGTTCACCCCGTCGCGGGACAGCCGCACCAGCATCGGATGCTCGACCTGGCAGGGCGCGCACCACGAGGCCCAGACGTTCAGCACCGTCACCTTGCCCTTGAGGTCGGTGGCGGACAGGCCCGGCACCGCGGCGCCGTCCTGCCGGGTCAGGCCGGGGACCGGCGGCAGGACGAAATCCGGCACCGGGCGGCCGATCAGGGCCGAGGGGATGGCCGAGGGGTCGTAGCCGGTGGTGAGGAGCTTGCCGAGGAAGATCCCGGCCAGTGCCGCGAAGGCCAGGAGCGGCAGGAGGAACAGCAGCCGGCCGCGGCGCGGCGCCTCCTCGGTCTCCTCGACCGGGTGCACGGGGGCGTCGCTCACCGGCGGCCCCGCGGTGCCGGCTCTTGAGCCAGCCGGGCAAGCGCCCGCTCCTGCGCCCGCCGGTCGAGGATCGCGTGGGCGACGAGGCCGAGGATCACCAGGGCGGTGAAGCCGTAGGCGCCGAGGATGAAGGCGGCGTGAGGTCCGAGATCCATGCGGGTCAGGCCGCCTGCGGGGCGAGGAGCGCGGCGTCGAGCCGCTCGGCCTCGAGGATCGTGAGGGTGCGGACGCGCCGGCGCAGGATCTCGGTGCGCATCGCCTGGAGGTGCAGGGCGATGCCGAGCACGGAGGCGGCGGCGATCATCACCAGTAGGGGATAGAGCATGGTCGGGTAGATGGTCGGCCCGCCCATCCGCAGGATCGAGGCCGGCTGGTGCAGGGTCGACCACCAGTTCACCGAGAACTTGATGATCGGCAGGTTGACGGCGCCGACGAGGGTCAGGATCGCCACCGCCCGGGCGGCCCGGTTCGGGTCCTCGATCGTCCGCCACAGGGCGAGCAGCCCGCAATAGATCAGGAACAGCACCAGCATCGAGGTCAGGCGCGCGTCCCAGACCCAGTAGGTGCCCCACATCGGCTTGCCCCAGAGCGAGCCGGTGACGAGGCAGATCAGCGTGAAGGCGGCGCCGATGGGGGCGGCGGCGCGCTGCGCCACGTCGGCCAGCGGATGGCGCCAGATCAGGGTGCCGAGCGCCGAGACCGCCATGGCGCCGTAGAAGAACACCGCCATCCAGGCCGCCGGCACGTGGATGTACATGATCCGCACCGTCTCGCCCTGCTGGTAGTCGGGCGGGGCCACGAACCAGGTCATGTACTGGCCGACCGCCAGCAGCAGAACCGCGAGGCCCGCCACCCAGGGCAGGAGGGACCCGGACCAGCGCATGAAGTGGCCGGGCTGCGCCAGCCGCGTGAGACGACCCATCGCCTTGGGACCCATCGCCTTGGCATCCATCGACATCGGGCCTGGGTGTAGCGCGTGGAGGCGCCCTTCAGCAATGCGGACGAACGGCGCAGCCGGGTCGGGCAGGGAGCGGTGGACGGACCGGAACGAAGCGTGGCGGTGACGGTTATCGCAGCGACTTTTTCTCGGACCGGAGTGCTCCCGCCATGTTGAAATGGGCGATCATCTTCTTCGTGATCTCGCTGGTGGCCGGCGCGCTCGGCTTCACCAACGTGGCGTCCGGCGCTCGCGGCATCGCGCGGCTGCTGTTCGGGCTGTTCCTGGTGATCGCCGTGGTGATCGTGATCGCGGCGGTGCTGATGGGGCAGGCGGTGTTCTAGGCCGGTCGCGGCGCCCCCGGTGCGCGGCGCCGGGGGAGGGTAGGCGATGGCCTTCACGATACGCCCGGCTTTGCGGGACGACGCGGCGGAGATCAGCCGCGTCGTCCTCTCGGCGTTGCACGGTAGCAATGCGCGCGAGTACGGCCCGGAGACCATCGCACGGGTCGCCCGGAGCTTCACCCCGGATGGAATCACCGCGCAGATCGCGGCACGCCAGGTCTTCGTCGCGATGGAGGGGGGCGCCTCGTCGGCACGGCGAGCCGCGACGGCCATGTCGTGCGCGCCGTCTTCGTCGCCCCCGACGCGCAAGAGCGCGGCATCGGCCGGGCGCTGATGGCGGCTGTCGAGCGGGCGGCCGAGGAGGCGGACGTCGCCAGGCTGACCCTGCAATCGTCGTTGACTGCCGTGGGCTTCTACGACCGCCTCGGCTATCGGGCCGTGCGGGAGAACCTGCACGGCGAGGAGCGGACGATCGTCATGGAGAAGCGGTTGTCTTGAGGGCCGGTAGGTTTTTCTGGCCGTCCCGAAACTGGACCCAGCAACGCGCGAGCGTAGCTGGTTCACGCGACGTCATCATCACCCTTCGGGTCATTCCGGGGCCGCGCAGCGGAGCCCGGAATCCAGAAACGCGGATGGTTCAAGTTGATGCGAAGACCGTTCAGCTTCGTTCTGCATGACCTGAGTGTCTGGATTCCGGGCTCCGCTGCGCGGCCCCGGAATGACCCTGTGCAAGTGAAATCAGGGGGCAATCAGTCGGCTCTCACGCCGCCTCCGGCGCCGCCCCCACCAGCTGCCGCGCCTGCAGGACCGACATCGGCTCGCCGAAGGCGAAGCCTTGCGCGTAGTCGCAGCCGATCTCGGCGAGCGCCAGGGCGTCGGCTTCCGACTCGGCGCCCTCGGCGATGATCTCGAGCCCCAGCTCCTGCGCCATCCGGACGATCGAGCGCAGGATGCCGGAGCGCCCGTTCGCCATCTGGCGCACGAAGGAATGGTCGATCTTGATCGTGTCGAAGGGGAAGCGCTGCATGTAGGTCAGCGCCGAGTAGCCGGTGCCGAAATCGTCGAGGCAGAGTCCCGCGCCGAGCTCGTGGATGCGGGCCAGCATCTGGGCGGCGTATTCCGGGTTCTCCATCACCAGGGCCTCGGTCAGCTCCAGCTTGAGCGAGCCGGGGACGACGCCGGTGCGGGCGAGCACGGTCTTCACGTCGTGCAGCAGATCGTGGCGCAGGAGCTGGCGCGAGGACAGGTTGACGGAGGCGAAGATCGGCGGCTCGACCACCAAGGCCTGCTGCCAGGCGGCGAGTTCCGCGGCGGTGCGCTCGAGCGCGAAGACGCCGAGGTTGACGATGAGCCCGGATTCCTCCGCGATCGGCAGGAAAACCTGCGGGGCGACGCGGCCCAGCCGCGGGTGGTCCCAGCGCAGAACGGTCTCGAAACCCGCCACCGTGCGGTCCTCCAGGCGCACGATCGGCTGGAAGAGCACCTTGATCTCGTTGCGCTCCAGCGCCCGGCGCAGGTCGCTCTCCAGCATCATCCGCTCGCCGCGGTCGGACCGCATGGTCGGGCGATAGACCTCGATCCGGTCGCCGCCCTGGCGCTTGCCGTTGATCATTGCGAGCTCGGCGTTCTTCACCACGTCGTCGCGCTTCACCACCGCCCCCGCCTCATGCAGGGCGACGCCGATCGAGGGCGTCAAAAAAATCTCGCGGTCGGCATAGGTGATCGGCGTGGTGATCGCCCGGCGGATGCTGTCGGCGAAGGCGATGATCCGGTCGGGGTCGCGCTCGGAGAGCAGGATGATGGCGAACTCGTCGCCGGCGACCCGCGCCAGGGTGTCCTGCGGCCGCAGCAGCCGGTTGAGGCGGCGCGACAGCGTCAGCAGGATCGAATCGCCGGCCGAGAGCCCGATCGCGTCGTTGACCTGCTTGAACCGGTCGATGTCGATCACGAACAGGGTGGGTTTGAGGCGCGGGTCCTGGCTCGCCAGCGCCAGTGCCGCATCGAGCCGGTCGCTGAACAATTCCCGGTTCGGCAGCCCGGTGAGGTTGTCGTGGACGGCGTCGTGCAGCAGCCGCTCCTCGGCGATCTTCGCCTCGGTGACGTCCGCGATGGTGCCGACGATGCGCACCACCTCGCCATCGGTGCCGATCACCGGCCGCGCCTTGAGGCGGAACCAGTAATACGGCCCGGCGGCCGAGCGCAGGCGGAAATCCTGGGAGATCCGGCCGCGGCGCTCCTCGATCACCGTGTCGAGGGCGGCCGAGTAGCGCTCGACGTCGAAGGGGTGGAGGAGGGAGAGCCAGTTCGCCTGCGGCCCCTCGAGCGCTCCGCGCTTGAGGCCGAGCTGCCCCTCGATCTCGGGCCCGGCGAAGACCCGGTCCCCCGGCACGTCCCAGTCGAACACCACGTCGCCGGCGCCGGTCAGCGCCAGCGCCCGGCGCTCGGTGTCGGAGACGAGGCTGTTCCCGAGGCCACCGCCCGCGAAGGCGTGCTGGAGCACCGTGAAGCCGATCAGCATCACGATCAGCACCAAGCCGCCGATCAGCGCCGGCTGGACGAGGTCGTTGTGGAGCTGGCCGGTGATGGCGAAGCCCGCCGCCACCACCCAGGCGAGCAGGAGGAGCCAGGTCGGGATCAGCAGGATCGCCCGGTCGTAGCCGTTGTGGATCGCCAGGTAGACCACCAGCAGCAACCCGACGCCCGCCACCGTGGCGACGGAGATCCGCGCCACGCCCGCCGCCACCGGAGGGTCGATGACGGCCAGGCCCACGAGGCCGGCGAGGAACAGGAGCCAGATCAGCGCGACGTGGCTGTAGCGCACGTGCCAGCGGGCGAGGTTGAGATAGGCGAACAGGAACACCAGCAGCGTGGCACCCAGCACCGCTTCCGCCGACGCCCGGTAGATCCGCTCGGCCGCCTCGGTGACCGGGAAGATGCGCTGGAAGAACCCGAAATCGATGCACGCATAGGCCAGCACCGCCCAGGCGAGGGCCGCCGCGGCCGGGAAGATGATGGCGCCCTTGACCACGAACACGATGGTCAGGAACAGCGCCAGCAGCCCGGCGATGCCGATGATGATGCCCTTGTACAGGGTGAGGCCGGTCGCCTTCTTGCGGTAGGCGTCCTGGTCCCAGAGGTAGACCTGCGGCACGTTGGGAGTGCGCAGCTCCGCCACGAAGGTGACGGTGGTGCCGGGATCCAGCGTGATGACGAACTGGTCGGCGTCCGGGCTCTCGTCGCGCTCGGGGCGGATGCCCTGGCTCGCCGTGATTGCGGCGATGCGCGAGCCGCCGAGATCGGGCCAGACCACGCCGGAGCCGACGAGGCGGAAATGCGGGGCGACCAGCAGGCGGTCGATCTGCTCGTCGGTGTCGTTGGTGAGGGCGAACACCATCCAGTCTGGCCGCGCCCCGGTCTCGCGCGCCTTCACGGCGATGCGGCGCACGATGCCGTCCTTGCCGGGCGCCGTGGAGATCTGGATCAGGTCGCCGTCGGAGCGGTAGCGCTCGATCGCCGGGGTGAGATCGATGGCCTGCGAATCGAGGGTGACGCGCACGGCCTCGACCGCGCGGGCCTCCGGCGCGGCGAGGAGCAGCCCGGCAAGGGCCGCGAGGCAGGCGAGGACGAGTGAGAGCGTGCGCAAGCTTCGGCGTCTTCCGACCGGACAGGGACGGCCACGGGGCGGCTCGGGGAGGTGCCGGACCGTACTGACGCCCAAGCTTCCGAGCAAGGCGGAGGCCCCGGATCTCCCCTGTCGCCGACATGCGCGACCGTCATCAGGCTTCGATCGCTCCGCTTTGCGGCCAAATCAAGTTGTGCCGATCCCTCCGCCATCGGTGCAGATCGCCGGACGATCGGGCACGCCGGGGTCGGCCAGCGTCACCACCTCCCAGCATTCCGGATGGCGCACCAACTCGGTGAGGAACGCGAAGGTCAGGGCGTGGGTCGGGCAATTCGCCACGATGCGCCCGAGGATCGGCCGGCCGGCGAGAGCCAGATCGCCGACGAGGTCGAGGATCTTGTGCCGCACCGGCTCGTCGGGGAAGCGCGCGCCGCCGAGCACCCGGCCGCCGAGCAGGATCGCGACCCGCCCGGGGCGGGCGCCGCGCAGCAGCGGCTCGCGGTCGCGCGGGTGCATCCGTCCTTGCGTCTCGGGACAGATCGGGTGCCGGCATTCCGGCCGGGCGACCGTCGGCGCGACGCTGTCGGCCCGCACGGTCTGGGACTCGAACGAGCGGGCCCAGAGCCGGTCCCGGATCGGCGCCGGCAGGAGCGTGCGGGCGAGGCGGGTCTTGAGCAGGGTGCGCCAGATCAGAGAGGCGTTGCCGAAGCTGCGGCTCGGGGCGATCTCGGCCCGGAACGTGCCCGGATCGATCGGACCCGACCAGCGCAGCACGCCGAAGCCAGGCAGCCGGTCGGTGCTGACATCGACCTCGAAGGCTTCGGCCGGTTCGGCGCGCAGGAAGCCATGCATTCCGTCGACCTGGAAGGCGGAGCGGATGCGCAGGACCTGGCGCGGCCGCGCCTGCGGCACCCGCCCGGCGGCATCGATCAGCGCGCACCAGCGCGCGGCCGAGCCGTCGAGGATCGGGATCTCGGTCCCCTCGACGGTGACCGCCGCATTGTCGATGTGGGAGGCCGCGAGGCCCGCCATCAGGTGCTCGATGGTGCGCAGCTTGCGCCCGTCACCGATGGCGAGGGCGGTGCTCATCCGGCTCGCGACCCAGTCCGCCGTACCGGCCGGCACCTCGGCCGAGGTACCGGCGCAACGCACCGCGAAGCGGATGCCGTGGCCGGCGGGCGCCGGCGCCAGGGTGACGCGGGCGGCCCGGCCGGTATGCAGCCCGGGCCCGCGCACCGACACGCTCCGGCCCAGCGTCGCCTCGCGCCACGCGACGCCCTCGAATCCCATGTCTCGCACCCGACCGTTCCGCCGGCCGCCCCCGGCCGTCGTGTGCTTTTCCCCAGGAGCTGACGCGGTTGTTCCGTGGGCGGGAGGGCGTTACTGCCAATCTCCTCAACCCCGGGACTTGCGCCGCGCAGGACCTGCTATCGGGCGCTCGCGCGCTCGATTGCCGGTCGGTTCTACGGAGACTGGCGGGGAGCCGACACTCGACCGTTCGGCCTAGTTCGGGCGGCGGGGATAGCGGGCAAGAGGCCTTGCCGCGCGCGAGACGTCATTGGTTCGATTGTCGACATTGCGCGGAGCGTTACGGAATGACCCGCGATAGCACCCTCCTGGACCCTCCCCCTCTGCGGAAAGGATCAGCGCAGAGGAGTGGATCGGTTGCCGATCGACGAAGCCGCGGGTCGGCGGGTCGGGCGTGCGACACACCGCCGGCATCCGGCAATCCGCGACTGCGATCACCGGCCGGGATGCGGCCGGCACGAGCGCCGTCGCGGAGGCAAGTCGCGGTCGCGCGCCCGGTCGGGATCGGCGAGACGGCGCTGGTCCCGATGCCGAGCGCGGCGATGACGCGCGTCGCGGATCAATCCCCTCTAGGGATTTTTCGAGCAGGAATCGTCCGTCGAACCAAGGCAGGCCGATGGCGCCGCGTCATCCCGCGGCTCCCTGACGGCGGGAAGCCGGGTCCACAACCTCCGAGGGCATCGAACGAGCCGGAACGCTGTCTGCGTCATCCCAAACCGCGAGCGTTGATGGATCCCGGGTTCCGCCATTCGCGGCCCCGGGATGACGAGGGAGGGTGACAGAGCCGTCCGAGGAGCGGGCCTTTGCGGCGTTGCTCACACCTTCGCCGTTACGTGCACCCCCGGCCGCCGCCCGTCGTTCCATTGCCCCCCGATCGCCCGCTCCACCTGCGCGGCGAGCTGGAGCAACAGCCCGTCCTGGCCCTGGCGCGCCTGGGCCTGGATGCCGAGCGGCAGGCCGTGCTCGTTCCAGGCCAGCGGCATCGAGAGGGCCGGGATGCCGCACAGGTTGGCGAGCGGCGTGTAGGCGAAGTTGCGCCACAGGTTCTCGAACCAGTCGGTGACCGACGGGTTGTCGCTGATCGTCAGGTACTCGGTCGTGCCGACAAGCGGCGTCGGCTTCGCGGTGATCGGCGTCAGGATGATGTCCCACTCCTCGAAGAACTCGCCGAAGCCCCGGGCGGTGGTGTTGAACACCGCCTGCATCGCCGTCCGCTCGGCATAGGTCGCGTGGCGCCCGGCCTCCCAGATCCGGATGTTCATCGGCTCGATCAGGTCCTCCGGCGGACGCTCCAGGCCCTTGGCGGTGAGCAGCCCGTTGATGGTCTGGGCGAAGTTGGTGATGTAGCAGGTGGTCTGGGCCGCGAAGGCGGCCCGGATGTCGACCGCCGGCAGCGCCCACTCGACGTGGTGGCCGAGGCCCTCGAGGAAGCGCCCGATCCGCTCCAGCTCGGCGACGTGCTGGGGCACGGCGCGGTAATCGCCCCATTCGTGCGACAGCGCGATGCGCAAGCGGCCGGGATCGCGCTCGATCAGCGTCTCGTAGGGCTCCGGCGCCGTCCAGTACGGCATGAACTCGCCCGGCGCTCCGCCGCGGCAAAGGTCGACGAAGGTCGCGGTGTCGCGCACGCTCCGCGACTGGCAGCCCTGGATCGACACGACGCTGGTGAGGTCCGAGCCGTAGGGCGCGATCGAGAACACGCCGCGGGAGGGTTTCAGCCCGAGATTGCCGTTCACCCCGGCCGGAATGCGGATCGAGCCGCCGCCGTCGGTGGCGTGCGCCATCGGCACCACGCCCGCCGCCACCGCGGCGGCCGAGCCGGCCGAGGAGCCGCAGGTGGTGAAGTCGAGGTTCCACGGGTTGCGGGTGACGTAGACCGCCGGATTCTCCGCCGAGCTGCACACGCCGAATTCCGGCGTCGTGGTGCGGCCGACGAGGTTGAGGCCGGCCTGGCGCATCTTGGCCGTGAGATGGCTGTCGCTCGTCGCGCGGTTACCGCGCATCAGGAGCGAGCCCATCTCCTGCAGCCGCCCTTTGAGGGTCGGCCCGAGATCCTTCATCAGGAACGGCACGCCCGCGAAGGCGCCGTCGAGGTTGGTGCCGTCCCGGGCGGGATCGGCGACGCAATCGTCGAACAGCTCGACCACGGCGCTCGTCGCCGGGTTCGTCAGCGCCACGCCGGCGGCAGCCTGCGCGGCGAGCTCGGCCGCCGTTACCTCCCCGGCGCGTACCCGCGCGGCGAGCGCGCAGGCATCGTGCTCGGCCCATTCCTCCCACGTCATGGCGAGGGTCATTGTATTGGTCCTGTTGTCGTTGCAGTTATCGTATCAAGATAAGGCGCGTCCCCCTCTCCCGTGTGGGAGAGGGGTTAGGGGTGAGGGTGCTACGGCTCCGCAGAAGACGTGAACCGTTCCGCTGCCAGCACGACACTCAGAGATTTACCCGGAAGCGTGTCACCCTCACCCCTACCCCTCTCCCACACGGGAGAGGGGATCCCGCGCTCGATCTTCATCGGCTTTCATCAGGCGGACGCCGCCGCCTGAACGTGCTCCACCCCCGCCCGAACTCCCGCCCCGGCGCCGCCTCGATCAGCGCCCGGGTATAGGCGGCTGTCGGCCGGGCGAAGACCTCCCCGGTCGGGCCCTCCTCGACGATCCGGCCGCGCTGCATCACGATCAGCCGGTCGCAGATCTGGGCCGCCACCCGCAGATCGTGGGTGATGAACAGGATCGCGAGGTCGAAGCGCCTTTGCACGTCGTCGAGGAGGGCCAGCACCTGGCGCTGCACCGAGACGTCGAGGGCCGAGACCGCTTCGTCGGCGATCAGGATCTTGGGCTCCATCGCGAGCGCCCGGGCGAGGGCGATGCGCTGGCGCTGGCCGCCGGAGAACTGGTGCGGGTAGCGGGCGAGGGCCGCGGGGTCGAGCCCGACGAGGCCCATCAGCTCGCGGGCCCGGGCGGTCGCCGCCTCCGGCGTGGCGCCGAAATTCACCGGCCCCTCGATGATCGAGGTGCCGACCGTCCGGCGCGGGTTGAGGGAGCGGAACGGGTCCTGAAAGACCACCTGGATCGTCTGGCGCAACGGCCTCAAGCGGCGCTCGGGCAGGCGGGCGATGTCCCGGGCGCCGACCAGGATCTGGCCGCCGCTCGGGGCGATCAGCCGGGCGATGCAGCGGGCGACCGTGGACTTGCCCGAGCCCGATTCGCCGACGATGCCGACGGTCTCGCCACGATGGATGCGAAGCGCCACGTCGGCGGCGGCGTGGACCTCGCGGGTTTTCTTGAACAGGCCGCCGCTGCGATAGGTCTTGGCGAGGCCGGCGGTCTCCAGCGCCAGCGCTCCCGTCACCGGGGGCCGCCGGGCGGGCGTCATCGTCGGCACCGCGGCGATCAGCATTTTCGTGTAGGAGTGTTGCGGGTTGCCGAGCACCTGCGCCGCCGGCCCCTGCTCGACGATGCGGCCGCGCTGCATCACCACCACCCGGTCGGCGATCTCCGCCACCACGCCGAAATCGTGGGTGATGAACAGGACGCCGGTGCCGCGCCGCTCCTGCATCTCGCGGATGAGCCGCAGGATCTGCGCCTGCGTCGTGACGTCGAGCGCCGTCGTCGGCTCATCGGCGATGAGGAGGGCGGGATCGAGGATCAGGGCGGCGGCGATCATCACCCGCTGGCGCTGGCCGCCGGAGAGCTGGTGCGGATAGGAGGCGTGCATCCGCTCCGGATCGGGCAGGTGCATCGCCCCCAGCATCGCCAGCACTTTCGTTCGGCGCTCCTTCGGGCCGAGGTCGGTGTGGATGCGCAACACCTCCTCGATCTGGTCGCCGACGGTGAGCACTGGGTTGAGCGCCGTCATCGGTTCCTGGAAGATCATCGCCATCCGGTCGCCGCGCAACGCCCGCAGGCGCTGCGGGCTCGCCGTCAGCACGTCCTCGCCGAGCAGCCGGATCGCCCCGGCGACGGGCTTCAGGACCCGGGCCAGCAGCCCCATCACCGAGAAGGCGGTGACCGACTTGCCCGAGCCCGATTCGCCGACGACGCAGACGATCTCGCCCGGTGCGACCGTGAAGGAGACGCCGTCGACGGCGCGGAGCCGGTCGCCGCCGCCGGGCAGCGCGATGGCAAGGTCCTCGACCTCGAGGACGGGAGCGGGAGGTGTGCTCATCGGCCGGTCATCTTCGGATCGAGGGTGTCGCGCAGGCCGTCGCCGAGCATGTTCACGGCGAGCACCGTCAGCCCCAGAAAGATCCCCGGATACAGGATGTTGTGCGGGTAGATGCGGAACAGGTTGCGGCCCTCCGCCATGATGTTGCCCCAGCTCGGCGTCTCCGGAGGGATGCCGATGCCGAGGAAGGAGAGCACCGCCTCGACCAGGATCGCCGAGGCGGCGATGAAGGTGCCCTGGACGATCAGCGGCGCGATGGTGTTGGGCAGGATGTGGCGCGCCATCAAGAGCGGCAGCCGGGTGCCGGCCATGATCGCGGCCTCGACATAGGGTTCTTCCCGCACCGAGAGCACGATCGAGCGCACCAGCCGCACCACCCGGGGGATCTCCGGCACCACGATCGCCGCGATGACCGCAGGCAGCCCGGCCCGGAACAGCGAGACGACCGCGATGGCGAGCAGGATGCCGGGGATCGCCATCAGCCCATCCATCAGCCGCATGATCGGCCCGTCGAGAGGGCGGATATAGCCGGCCACCAGCCCGAGCAGGAGGCCGATGGCGAGCGAGATGAAAGCCACCGAGACGGCGATGAGCAGCGAGACCCGGGCGCCGTAGAGCACGCGGCTGTAGACGTCGCGCCCGAGACTGTCGGTGCCCATCCGGTGGCGGAAGGTGCTGCTGCCGTCGTCGGTCCGGATCGTACGCTCGAAGCCCGGCGGGCGATTGCGGGTGGCCGGGTTGATCGCCGTGGGGTCGAGGGTGCCGAGGAACGGCGCGAACGCCCCGATCAAGGCCATCAGCAGCAGGAAGCCGGCGCCGAGGGCCACGACGGGGTTGCGCAGGAGGCGGGCGGCCAGGGTCCGGGGCGGCGGCAGGGCCGCGACGGCAGGCGCCAGCAGGGTCGGCTCGGCACTCAATGACGGATCCTCGGGTCGAACAGGCTGTAGGTCAGGTCGATCAGGAGGTTGATGAGGACGTAGACGCCCGAGAACATGAGGATCAGCGCCTGGATCGTCGGGTAGTCGCGAGCGAGCACCGCATCGACGGTGAGCCGGCCGAGGCCGGGGATCGCGAAGACGCTCTCTGTCACCACCACGCCGCCGATCAGGAGTGCGATGCCGATGCCGACGACGGTGACGATCGGCACCGCGGCGTTCTTGAGCGCGTGGCGGAAGAGGATCTTGCGCTCGACCTGGCCCTTGGCCCGGGCGGTGCGGATGTAATCCTCGTTCAGCACTTCCAGCACGCTCGCCCGGGTCATGCGGGCGATGAGCGCGATGTAGACGACCGACAAGGTCACCGCTGGCAGGACCAGCCGGTGCAGGTAGCCGCCGAATCCCCCGGAGAGCGGCTGGTAGCCCTGGACCGGGAACCAGCCCAGCGTGATCGAGAAGACGTAGATCAGCCCGTAGCCGATCACGAAGACGGGCACCGAGAAGCCGAGGACCGAGGCGCCCATCACGATCCGGTCGAGCCAGGAACCGTGGCGGTAGGCCGCCACGACACCCAGAGGAATGGCGATGCAGACTGCGATCAGCATCGTGGCGGCGGCGAGCGACAGGGTCGGCTCGATCCGCCCGAGAATCAGCTCGCCGATGCTCTTCTTGAAGAAGAACGACTCGCCGAGATTGCCCTTCGCCAAGTTGCCGATCCAGATCGCGAACTGCGCCGGCAGCGGCTGGTCGAGGCCGAGCTGATGGCGCACCTGCGCGATCTGCTCGCTCGAGGCGTTGTCCCCGGCGATCACCGCCGCCGGGTCGCCGGGCGTGAGCCGCAGCATCAGGAAGACCAGCACCGCGACGATCGCCAGCACCGGGATGGCGGCAAGCAGTCGCCGCAGCACGTAGCCGAGCATCGAATTATTTCTTCTTCTCGACGTTCCAGAACACCGGCGCCGCGGCGGTCAGGATGCCGGAAATGGTCTTGCGCGCGGCGATCGGGATGTAGAACTGGCCGAGATGGACGTAAGGCACGACCTCGCGCCAGCGGGTCTGCACGGCCTCGGCGATCGCCTTCTGCTTCGCGGGATCGACCTCGCGGGCGAAGTCGTCGCGCAGTTTCTCCATCTCGGAATCGCAGGGCCAGCCGAACGGAGCCTTCTCGCAGCTCATGTTCATGAAGCTCGCCATCACCGGGTTCAGGATGTCGGCCGAGACCCAGGACGTGTTCATCAGGTTCCAGCCGCCCTTGTCGGTCGGATCCTTGCGCACCCGGCGCGCCACCACGGTCTGCCAGTCGGACGACTGCATATCGACCTTGAAGCCGCCCTTCTCGAGCAGTTGCTTGGCCACGGGACCGAGATTGGTCAGGGTCTGCAGGTCGGTCGAGTGCAGGAGGACGATCGGCGTGCCGTCGTAATTCGCCTCCTTCAGGAGCTGCTTCGACTTGGCGAAGTTCGATTCGAGCAGCCCGTCCATCCCCTTCTCGGTGGCGAGCGGCGAGCCGCAGACGAACAGCGCCTTGCAGGTCTTATAATAGTCGGGGTCGCCCACCACCGCCTGGAGGAAGTCGGTCTGGTTGAGGGCGTAGGTCAGGGCCTGGCGCACCTTCGGGTTGTCGAAGGGCTTGATCAGGTGGTTCGGCCGCATCGCGTATTGCAGGCCGAGCGGATTGTAGTCGACGAGCTTGACACCGGAATCGCCCTTGAGCAGCGGGATCAAGTCGTAGGCCGGCTGCTCGATCAGGTCGATCTCGCCGGCGAGCAGCGCGTTCACCGCCTGCTGCTGGTCGGAGATCGCCAGCCACTCGACCCGGTCGATCTTGACCACCTTGCCGCCGGCGAGACCCGAGGCGGGTTCGGAGCGCGGCTTGTAGTCCTTGAACTTGGTATAGACGATCTTGTCGCCGGGCTTCCACTCGTCGGTCTTCATCACGAAGGGGCCGGAGCCGGTGAAGTCCGAGATCTGCTGGTTCGGGTCGGTCTCGGCGACCCGCTTCGGCATCATGAACGGCACGTTCGAGGACGGCTTGGCGAGGCCGAACAGCAGGAGCCCGGTCGGCGACTTCAGCTTGACGGTGAAGCGCTTCGCGTCGTCGGCGCTCATGCCCTCGACGAAGGTCATCAGCTTCTGGCCGAGGGAGTCGCGAGCCGCCCAGCGCTTGATCGAGGCGACGCAATCCTCCGCCGTCACCGGCTTGCCGTCATGCCACTTGAGGCCGTCGCGCAAGGTGAACGCGTAGGTCAGGTTGTCGGGCGACACCGTATAGGTGTCGACCATCTGCGGCTTGACCTCGCCCTGCCCATCGAGCGCGAACAGGGTGTCGTAGATCATGTAGCCGTGGTTGCGGACGATGTACGCGGTGGTCCAGATCGGGTCGACGATCTTGACGTCCGAATGCATCACCGCTTTGAGCGTCTGCGCTGGCGCGATTCCGGGGGCGAGCAGGGCCGCGGTTGCGGCGACGAGGCCGAGAACGGACCGACGAAACGCCATCAAGTTGTCTCCTCGCAAGGCTCGCCGGAGGCGGCGCTGCCATCAGGGGGCGGGCGAGGCTGCCCGCGGCGACCGGGTATGCAATCGACAGACCAGCTTCCCGATCGACGCCGGGAACGGCGGTTTGTTTTGAAAACGCAAGCTCGACGCAAGTGTCGGGGCAACAGAGGCGCAGCCGCGCAGGTTGTCCCATGAGCAGGTCGGCCCATGGTTCGAACTGCTGCGAACCGTCGCAGGATGCGGGAG
>NZ_JBEXZS010000226.1:0-1077 GCF_040593685.1 Methylobacterium sp. EM32
AATGGTGTCGAGGCCGAGTGCCCCTGTTGCGACAGGGGAGGCATCGACGCGCTGAGTGGGCATGGGAATACTTTCAGAGCATGGTGAGCTTCACCACAGCGCTTGCAGGGTAGAAAGACAATTGTAGTATCAATTTTTCAGGATGTGTTAAATTGCTTATCCGGCGCCATCCAAAGGCCGCTCCCGCGGCTGCCATGCAAATGGCTTTTTCCAGGATTTGTGCCGATGCTTATTTGCCGGAGGCCCAGCGTATGAGGGCATTTCCGTCAATTTTTCAACGCGCCGGCGAAATTCTTCATTGGAAGGACTGCGCGCTGAACCAGTGATTAAATTCTTTGCCATGAAAAATTTCTCCCGATAAGTTATATATTATAATCGCTACGATCTACCGTATCGCCGGCTTGGTCGTTAGAAAATAGCGGCAATCTCACTTTCTCTGACAGCGCGATCTCCCATACGAGATCGGATACGGTACGACGCCTCCCCACTCCGATCCTCTGGCATGAGCTGCACAATTTCGAAAGTATCTCCGCTGCTCGTCAACCTGTCGGAGAAGCCGCCTTGAACCATGCGGACTTGTTGGCGCAGTTTGAATTTATGCGACACGTGGCTTGATCCTTTATTCATGATCGGGAAGATCTGCTAGTTCCGCCAAAATGCATTGCAACCACATCTGAGCTTGCGCCTTGCGGGCATCTCGCGCGGCCTGCTGCTTGGCACACAGCTTAACTTTAGCGACTGCGGCATCGGCAGCACGCAGCATTTCCTCAGGCGCCGCAAGCTCGCGCTCACGCACTTGCTGGGCTTCTGCTCTAGCCTACTGGATAATCCGAGTTACTTTTCAAGCAGCTCGTTCTGTCTCTCGCTCGGTCAGACGAATAGCTCTCGCTGCGAAGATAGCCCGCCGTTCGGCTTGCCTGTCCGCAGAGGCCAGGTCGTTCTTGGCGCCCCCCGCCTGAAACCAGGCTTGCAAGGTCTGGCGTGCCGCGGAGGCGGAACCCAGCCTTTCACCCAGAGGCGCTTCATTGCATTTGCCCATGGCTCAGGCTCGGTTCCTGACGAGGGATCGGATTGGGG
>NZ_JBEXZS010000227.1:0-1078 GCF_040593685.1 Methylobacterium sp. EM32
AATGGTGTCGAGGCCGAGTGCCCCTGTTGCGACAGGGGAGGCATCGACGCGCTGAGTGGGCATGGGAATACTTTCAGAGCATGGTGAGCTTCACCACGGCGCTTGCAGGGTAGAAGGACAAATAAGCCATCCATTTTTCAGGATATGTTAAATTGCTTATCCGGTGCCGTCCAAAGGACGCTCCCGCGGCTGCCATGCAAATGGCTTTTTCCAGGATTTTTGTCTATGCTTATTTGCCGGAAGCCCAGCGTATGAGGGCATTTCCGTTAATTTTTCAATGCGCCGACGAAATTCTTCATTGGAAGGACTGCGCGCTGAACCAGTGATGAAATTCTTTGCCATGAAAATTTTCTCCCGATAAGTTATATATTATAAACGCTATGATCTACCGCATCGCTGGCTTGATTCACTAGAAAATAGCGGCAATCTCACTTTCTCTGACAGCGCGATCTCCCATGCGAGATCGGATACGGTACGACGCTTCCCCACTCCGATCCTCTGGCATGAGCTGCACGATTTCGAAAGTATCTCCGCTGCTCGTCAACCTGTCAGAGAAGCCACCTTGAACCATGCGGACTTGTTGGCGCAGCTTGAATTTATGGGACACGTGACTTGATCCTTTGTTCATGATCGGGAAGATCTGCTAGTTCCGCCAAAATGCATTGCAACCACATCCGAGCTTGCGCTTCGCGGGCATCTCGCGCGGATTTCTGTTCGGCACACAGCTTAACTTTAGCGACTGCGGCATCGGAAGCACGCCGCATTTTCCCAGCCGCCGCAAGCTCGCGCTCACGCACTTGCTGGGCTTCTGCTCCAGCCTCCTGGATAATCCGAGTTGCTTTTCAAGCGGCTCTTTCTCTCTCTCGCTCGGCCAGACGAATAGCTCTCGCTGCGAAGATTGCCCGCCGTTCGGCTTGCCTGGCCGCAGAGGCCAGGTCGTTCTCGGCGCTCCCCGCCTGAAACCAGGCTTGCAAGGCCTGACGTGCCGCGGAGGCGGAACCCAGCCTTTCACCCAGAGGCGCTTCATTGCATTTGCCCATGGCTCAGGCTCGGTTCCTGACGAGGGATCGGATTGGGG
>NZ_JBEXZS010000228.1:0-16413 GCF_040593685.1 Methylobacterium sp. EM32
GGAGGGCTGGAAGGAGTTCCAGGCCAGAAAGCGAGGCGCCAACCTCAGGCTCTCCATCAGCGATGTGTGAATCCGCTAGCCCGCAGAGGGGGGAGGGAAGAAGCCCGTGCTTCAATCTTTTCGGACATCTCTGCGGGGAGTGGATCCCGCACCCCTCAATCCCCGCGCAGTAACCCCGCCAGCTCCTCCGACAGCCCCACGCTCTCGGTCCGCGGCAGCGTCGCGCGCGCGCCGGCGAGGCCCGCTGCGGCGATGACCGCCCGCGCCCCGGCCTCGACCGAGCAGATCACCGGCACCGCCACCTGAGGCTGGACCCGCTCGGCGAGGCCGGCCAGCGCGGCGCCTCCGAGCACCACCACGTCGGCACCGTCGATCTCCGCTGAGGAGCGGCAGGCCTCGGCCAGGCGGCCGAGGGCGGTGTCGGGGTCGCGGGCGATCTCGCCGCCGGTCGGGGCCACGGTGCGGATGCCGGCGAGGCGCTCCGTGAGGCCGAGCATCGCCACGAACTCGGTCAGCATCGGCTTCCACAGCACGCCGCCGGTGACGATGCCGATGCGCCGGCCCCGGGTGCAGGCGAGATGCAGCGCGCCCTCCGCCATGCCGACGACCGGCACCGGCGAGACCTCCTTGAGGGCGAGCAAGCCCGGATCGCCGAAACACGCGAGGTAGACCGCGTCGCAAGCCCCGACATGCGTCGCCAGCGCGTCGAGGGCGGCGTGGCCGGCGATGGCCGCCGCGGCGCGGCTCGAAATATAGCGGGCGCCGAACCGGCCGGTGGCCGGCACGATCTCGGCCGGGACCAGACGCCGGACATACGCCGCCGCCTGCGCGGTGACGGCCTCGGTGGTGTTGGGGTTGATCAGCAGGATGCGCACGCGAGTCTCCCGGCGCATCCCGCCTATCACGCCGCTACTTCTCGACGAAGGCCTTCTCGATCACGTAGTGCCCGGCCTCGCCGTGGTTGCCCTCGACGTAATCGGCGTTCGCCAGCAGGTCGCGGGTGTCGCGGATCATGTCGGGGCTGCCGCAGAGCATGAAGCGGTCGGCCTCCCGCGTCATCATCGGCAGGCCGATATCGGCGAAGAGCTTGCCGGACGTCATCAGGTCGGTGATGCGGCCGCGGTTGCGGAACGGCTCGCGGGTCACGGTCGGGTAGTAGATCAGCTGGTCGCGGACCATGTCGCCGATCAGCTCGTGGTTCGGCAGCGTCTCGGTGATCGTCTCGCCGTAGGCGAGCTCCTGGACCTGGCGGCAGCCATGGACCAGGATCACCTTCTCGAAGCGCTCGTAGGTCTCCGGATCCTTGATGATCGCCAGGAACGGCGCGAGGCCGGTGCCGGTGCCGAGCAGGTAGAGGTGGCGGCCGGGCATCAGGTTGTCGAGCACCAGGGTGCCGGTGGCCTTGCGGCTGACCACGATCGGGTCGCCGACCTTCAGGTGCTGCAGCTTCGAGGTGAGCGGGCCGTTGGCCACCTTGATGGAGAAGAACTCCAGCTCCTCCTCGTAATTGGCGCTGACCACGCTGTAGGCGCGGAGCAGCGGCTTGGCGCCCTCGCCCTTGAGGCCGATCATGGTGAACTCGCCGTTGCGGAAGCGGAACGACGGGTCGCGGGTGGTGCGGAAGCTGAAGAGCGAATCCGTCCAGTGATGGACGGACAGGACGCGCTCCTCGTTGAAGTTGCTCATCGTGCCAGGAATCCTGAAGGCGTTCGACGGGTCGGCGGTTCTCGATTTGGGAGAGGTCATCTCGCAGGTGCGGCATCGCCGTCAAGGCGTCGCCGCACAAGCGAGGTCTGCGTGGCCGTCAAGCCGCAGGGACAACCAGCTGTTCTTCGGAATGCTTCTAAGCATCATTCGCCGAAGCGGTCACCGGTTCGGCGGCGAAAATGATGCAAAAACAAGAAACCAAGCAGAGTTGCCCCGGGGCAACTCTGCTTAGGTAGCAAGCACTCACGCCATCCCCGTCGCATCCGCCACGAGGTGCAGGGTGGCGCGCAGCCCGGTCATCAGCCCGGCCTCGTCGACGGTGAAGCGCGGCGAGTGGTTGGGTGCGGCCTTCGCCGGATCGGTGCCCGGCGGGGTGATGCCGACGAAGTAGAAGAAGCCGGGCGCCGCCTTCGCGAAGTACGGGAAGTCCTCGCTCGCCATGGCGGGATCGACGAGCCGGGCCTGATCGCCGAGGAGGCGCGCCAGGGTCGGGGCGCACCGGGCGGTGAGCGCGACGTCGTTGTGGAGCGTCGGGTAGCCGTTCTCGTCCCAGGTCACCTCGGCCTTCCCGTTCATGCCGGTCGCGATCGACTGGGCGATCTCGGTGACCCGGCGCTTGGCGGTGGCGCGCTGCGCCTCGCCGAAGGTTCTCAGCGTGCCCTCCAGCTCGGCGGTCTCCGGGATGATATTGTTGCGCAAGCCCCCCTTGAAGATGCCGACGCTGAGCACCGCGGGGCTGCGCGCCACGTCGGTCTCGCGGCTGACGACGGTCTGGAGCGTCGTGACGATGGTCGAGCCGATCACGATCGGGTCGACGCCGTTCCACGGCATGGCGCCGTGGGTCTGGCGCCCGGTCACCTTGATCTGGAAGCGGTCCGCCCCCGCCATGGCGTTGCCGGGCCGGTAGCCGATGGTGCCGGTCGGCAGCGCGCTCGAGACGTGCAGGCCGAACACCATGTCGGGCGTGGGGTCGCGCATCGCGCCCTCGTCGACCATCAGGCGGGCGCCGCAGACGCCCTCGCCCACCGTGCCCTCCTCGGCCGGCTGGAACAGCAGCTTGATCGTGCCGGGCAGGCGGTCGCGGTGGGCCGAGAGCACCTGCGCCGCCGCCATCAGGATCGCCACGTGGCAATCGTGGCCGCAGGCATGCATCACGCCGACCTGCTGGCCGCCCCACTCGGCCCGGGCCTTCGAGGCGAAGGGCAGATCGACCTCCTCGCGCACCGGCAGCGCGTCCATGTCGGCCCGGAGCGCGACGACCGGGCCCGGGCCGCCCCCACCCTTCAGCACGGCGACGATGCCGGTGCGGCCGACGCCCTCGCGCACCGCGTAGCCGAGGCCCTGCAGGTGCTTCGCCACCAGAGCAGCGGTGCGGCGCTCGCGGTTGCCGAGCTCCGGATTGGCGTGGATGTCGCGCCGCCAGGCGATCATCGCCGCCTCGACCTGCCGCGCCGCGGCGTCGAGTTCGGCATGGACCGGCCGGGCGGGGGCGGGAGCGGCCTGCGCCGCGGCGCTCCTCGGCAGGAAGGCCAGGGCCGCGCAGGTGCAGGCGCCCTTGAGCCACGCGCGCCGCGCCGGCTCGACGGGCAGGCTCTCGGCCCGAAAACCTCTCGCCGCGCGCAATCCGATGCGAAGCATGGCAACCCTCCCGTCTCCGGCCCGCTTGCCGCAGGTCCGCGAGGGGCCAGGATACGCCCGGTCCGGGGCTTCGGGCCAGCGGCGGACGGCTTGCACCGCGCCCGGCCTGCCGCCATGACGGGTGCCTATACTCCCCACCCCCTCTTTGCGACGAGGCCGGCATGATCGAAGCGGCGATGATCTGGAACGAGCCCAACAACAAGTCGCACTGGGATCCCGAGATCGATCCGGGCTGGTCGCTCTTCGCCGACACGCTCGATTGCGCGGCGCGGGCGGTCAAGGCGGAGGCGCCGCACCTGCCGACGGTGCTGGGCGGCCTCTCGCCGATCGACCCGACCTTCATCCGGATGCTCGACGGGAGGGGCGCCCTCGACCACGTCGACGTGGTGGCGGTGCACGGCTTCCCGCTCGACTGGAACCTCTGGCAGATCGACGAGTGGCCGAAGAAGATCGCCGAGATCCGCGCGGTGACGGACAAGCCGATCTGGGTCACCGAGGTCGGCGTCTCGACCTTCGGGGCCGAGGAGGTCCAGGTCTTCGGGATCGACCGCACCGCCGAATTGCTGGTCGGCCGGGCGCCGCGGATCCACTGGTACAGCCTCTACGACCTGCCGCAGGCCTGGGGCGCCACCACCCGGCACCGGGAGGCGGAGGGCTCCTCCTACTACCGCCACTTCTATATGGGGCTGTTGCGCGAGGACGGCACGCCGAAGCCGGCGCTCGAGCATTTCGCCCGCCACACCCCGGCGCTCGGGCTGTGCCAGTGGTTCCACTACCAGGATCACCGCCTCGACGAGGCGGTGGCCTGGATGCGGCGGCTCGGGGTGACCTACTTGCGCACCGGCCTGTCCTGGGCCGATTCGTTCCGGCCGGATGCCCTCGACTGGTTCGACAGGCAGATGGAGGCCCTGGCGGAGTTCGACGTGACCGTGACCTTCTGCTTCACCCCCGAGCACCGGGGCATCGCTCCCCACCACACCAGCCCGCCGCAGGTGAAGGAGGAATTCGCCGAGTTCTGCGCCGCGATGGTCCGGCGCTATGCCGGAATGATCCGGCCCGGCCCGGCCCTCGGGCCGCAACCGGCGATCTGACCCGCGATGACGGCCATCGCCCCGACCTCGCCGGCCGCTCAAAGCTTCCTGGCGGCCCTCGCCGATCCGGCCTGCGGGCCGGTTCCGGCGGATCACGTTGCGCTCGTCGTCGCCCACCCGGACGACGAGAGCATCGGCTGCGGCGCGCAGCTGCCGCGCCTCGCGGGCCTCACGGTGATCCACGCCACCGACGGCGCGCCCCGCGACGGGCGGGACGCCGCGCGTCGCGGCTTTCCCGATCCCGCTGTCTACGCGGCCGCCCGCGCCCGGGAGCTCGACGCGGCCCTGACCCTCGCGGGCATCGAACAGGCGCGGCGCATCGCGCTGGGCTACCCCGACGGGGGCGTGGCGGAGGCGATCGCGCCCCTCGCCCGGCGCCTGGCCGACCTCTTCACCGCGCGCGGCATCACGGTGGCGCTGACGCACGCCCATGAGGGCGGCCACCCGGACCACGACGCGGTGGCCCTCGGCCTCAGGGGCGCCCGCCGGCTCCTCGGGCCGGAGCGCCTCGCGGTGATCGAGATGCCGTTCTACCATGCCGGCCCGGACGGGTTCGACGCCGGCAGCTTCCTACCCACCGACCCGCCGCGCCGGGCGATCGCGCTCCATCTCGATCCGGAGGATTGCGCCTTCAAGGCCGCGCTCTTCGCCGCCCATGCCAGCCAGGCCGCGACCCTGAACCAGGTGCCGATCGCGCTGGAGCGTTTTCGCGAGGCGCCGGAGGGCGGGTTCGGGGTGCTGCCGAATGGCGGGCGGCTGCTCTACGGAGCCACGGGCACCGGACCGACCGGGGAGCGGTTCCGGGCGCTGGCCGAGACGGCGGAGCGGGAGATCGGCTGAACGGTCAGTGCCCGCTGCCCGCCGGCATGGCGCGGTAGAACGCGACGACGTCGCGATAATCCTGGTCGACCGGCGCGACCGGCACGGCGAGGCGCACAGCCAGGCCCGCGAGGCCGGTGAGCAGGGCGAGGACGAGGCAGGCGCGCAGCGACGTGGAAGGGGACATGGCGCGGGGGGTGCCAGAAACGCCGCCCGGCGTAAAGCGTCCCCCTCGCAGCGGCTCACCTGCGGCAGCCATCGCGAAAACAGGTACGGCCGGGCCGATCCACGGCCTTGAGCAAAGCGAGGGGGCGGAGCTCAACTCAAGGTCGCGGCCGGCCCGGCCGCATGTCCAGCAACCTACCGGAGGGGTGATGAATGTCAACATTCGTCACTCGCCAGCGGCGCCCCGATGGTGCCTGGTGTGCGCCAGCGCACAAAGTCGTTTCGTGTCCGAGTCTTTCCGACTTCTTGCGCTTGAATGTCGGCGGCGCGTACAGGGCTGGTCCGTGGAGCCAGTCGGCGGCGGTAATATCGGTCTCTTCGCTGTGACGTTGCGGCGGATACGGCCGAGGTTCGGCGCCGTTGCTGCCGAGTCTCGCGGAGAGGCTGGGGGAGAACCTCGATACCCGCGGGCCTCTCTCTCGATCCCGTAGGTGCCGGCTCCCGGCGGCGGGCCGGTCGCTGTGAAGCAATCATCAGAGTCTGTTCGACGGATGGGAAAATTTCATCCCACTCACGACCTCATCCTGAGGTGTTAGTCGATTGAAAATCGACTGACCTCGAAGGAGGCCTCCAGCTATCGCTGAGGTGTCTGGAAGCCTCCTTCGAGGCTCCCGTTGGTCGCACCTCAGGATGAGGTCGCGGGTGGGAAAGGGAAGCGTCTCTTTGTTCTGCTTCTGCAAGTCAAACAGGCTCTCCACGTCATCCCGGGGCTCGCCGAAGGTGAGAACCCGGGATCCATAACCGCTGACGCTTCAGAAAGCAGCGGAACGCTGACCACGTCGTTCTGCACGTTCGGCGGTTATGGATCCCGGGTTCCGCTGCGCGGCCCCGGGATGACGGGGAGGGTTGCAAGACGGTCTGCCAACCCAAGAGGGTTGACCGGAGATCATCGTTCGAGGGGGACGCGGCACCAGGATGCAGACGCGAAGACGGCCCCGCCGCGTCGCCGCGACAGGGCCGGTGATCGCGAGTCCGTGACCGCGTCAGGCCGCCTGGATGTCGCGCAGGAAGCCGTCGACCTCCTGCTTCACGGTGAGAGACTGCGTGGCGAGGTCGGCGGCGGCCATCAGCACCTGGGAGGCGGCGCTACCGGTCTCGCCGGCGGAGCCGAGAACGCCGGCCATCGCGGCGGTCACGTCCTGGGTGCTGCGGGCCGCCTGCGAGGCGTTGCGCGAGATCTCGGCCGTGGCGGCGGTCTGCTCCGTCACCGTCGCGGCGATCATGCCGCTGATCTCGTTGATCGTCGCGATGGTCTGGCCGATCTGCCCGATGGCGCCCGCCGCCTGACCGGTGGCCGCCTGGATCGCGTTGATCTGCCCGCCGATCTCCACGGTCGCCCGGGAGGTCTGGGCGGCGAGCTCCTTCACCTCGGCGGCCACCACCGCGAAGCCGCGGCCGGCGGCTCCGGCGCGCGCGGCCTCGATCGTGGCGTTGAGGGCGAGCAGGTTGGTCTGGTCGGCGATGGCGGTGATCGTCGCGACGACGGCGCCGATCTGCGTGGCGGCGGCGCTCAGGCTGGTCATCGCGGCGTCGGTCGCCGCGGCCTCGCGGGTGGCGTTGCCCGCGACCTCGTTCGAGCGCAGCACCTGCCGCTCGATCTCCTGGAGCGAACTCACCATCTCCTCGGCGGCGGCCGCGACCATCTGGACGTTGGCCGCGGTCTGCTCGGCGGTGGTGCTGGAGGCCTGCGCCTGGGCGCTGGTGGTGTCGGCGACGCCCGTCATGGTGCGGGCCGTGGCGTCGAGCTCGGTCGCGGCCGAGGTGACGATCTCGAGCGAGCCCGCCACCCGGTGCTGGAAGCCCCGCACCAGCTGGTCGACCCGGTCGGCGCGGCGCTGGCGGGCGGATTGCTCGTCGCGCTGCTGCGCCTCCAGCTGCTCGCGGGCGATGGCGTTCTGGCGGAAGATCTCGACGGCTTCGGCCATCTCCCCCATCTCGTCGCGGGAATCGCGGGAGGGCACGGCGAGATCGGTCTCTCCTTGCGCCAGCCGCTTCATCGCGGCGGTCATCCCGCCGATCGGCCCGACGATGCTGCGGGCGATCAGGATCGCGAGGCCGGCGCCGAGGGACAGGGCGATGGCGATCAGGACGAGCTGGATCGTCCGTGTCCGGGCCGTCATCGCCAGGGTCTCGGCGGCGATCTCGCGGACCGCGTCCTCGACCTTGGCCCGCACCGTCCGGGTGGCCCCGTCGATCGCCGTCACCCGCGGCTTGATGCCGTTATCGTAGGCCTGCCGGCTCTCGCCCGCGGCGGCGGTGTAGGCCTGGAAGGCGGTGACGTAGGCGGCCAGCGCCTGCTCGGTCGCCCGGATCGCCGACGCGAAGGCGCCGGCGGCGTCGCTCCCGCGCAGGACCTTGAGGGCGGCCTCCGCCTTGCCCGCATTGGTCGCGAAGGTCGCCGGGCCGTTCGGGTCCTGCGTCGCCAGGAAGCGCCAGTTGGCGACCCGGACCAGCAGCACGGCGCTCTCGGTCGCGGCGGCCTGGAGCACCTGCGCATCACCGGCGCGGGCACGCATCTCGGCCACCATGGCGTTGCTCGCGCGGGTCAGCTCGTCGCCACCCTTGAACAGCGTGTCCTTGGCCGCGGCCATGCCGCGCCCCGCCGCCTCCAGGCGCTGCAGGTCGGGCTTCAGGTCGCGGGCCCGGTCGCGGATCTCGCCGTAGAGCTGGCGGCGGTCCTCGGCGATCGCCCGGCCGGCCATGCGATCGCCCGCCTCCTCGATGGAGCGGCGCTCCTCGTCGATTCCCGCGATCAGCTCCGACCGCGGCGAGAGCCGGTACTGCTCGGCTAGGCCCGACATCGTGCTCGTGGACACGGTCACGGCGAGGGCGGAGCGCGACAGGTCGTTGAGCAGCGCACGGCGCTCGTACTGCTCGGTGAGGCCGGCCTGCTGGATGATCGAGAAGCCGCCCAAGCCGGCGGCGATGATCATCAAGGATGCGAAACCGACGTAGAGGCGGGATCGGACGGTCAGCCTGCGCAACATGCCATTACCTGAATGTCATTATATTCGCGTGATGTAGGTAAATAATATGAATTGCGGGTTAATATATTACCTAGCGTATAACGCCCTGATGCAGAGTGGTCGCATTGCGATTTCTGGTTGTAGATCCGCTCCCGACCTCGATCACGGGGCCGCTGCCGTGGACAGGGGGCGGACGGCGCCACCCCATCTCGGCGCCGACACCCCTCCGCACCCTGACGGCATGGTCGCGCGGTGCCCAAAGCGGCGAGGGCGTCGCACGACCGGCGGCGCCTCACCCCGGCACCATCCCCTCCGGCAGCCCGGCGGCGTGATCCGCGACGTCTCCGGCGCGGGTGATCCACACCGCGTCGCGGTGTTGCGCGATATGCGCCAGCGCCCGGCGCAGCGGCCGCAGCCGGTGCGGCTGGCCGACGAGGTAGGGATGGAGCGCGATGCCCATCACCAGCGGTGCGGCCGACGCCGCTTCGCGCATCTCCTCGAAGGTGTCGACGATCATCTCGGCGAATTGCGCGCCGGAATCCTTGCGCCCGACGATGGAGGGGATGTCGTTCAGCTCCTGCGGATAGGGCACCGAGAGGATGCGCCCGCCGCCGCGGGTGGAGAACCAGGTCGGCTGGTCGTCGTGGCACCAGTCGAGGAGGTAGCGGTAGCCGGCCTCCGCCAGCAGGTCCGGAGTCGTGCGGCTCTGCGAGATCCAGGGGCCGAGCCAGCCCGCCGGGGGCCGGCCCTCCTCCTGGGTCAGGATCGCGGTGGCCTCGGCGATCAGGGCCCGTTCCTCGTCCTCGGCTAAGGTGCCCTGGCGCTCGGCGTTGCTGCGGCCATGCCCCACCACCTCGTCGCCGCGGGCACGAAACGCGTCCATCAGGCCGGGGCACTCGGCGTAGATGCGGCTGTTGACCAGCACCGAGGCCGGCAGGGACAGTTCGTCGAACATCTCAGCCAGGCGAAAGACCCCGACGCGGTTGCCCCAGTCGCGCCAGGCGTAGTTCAGCACGTCCGGCTGCGGCCCGCCCGGGGCCAGCTCGGCCCCGAGGCCGCCGCCGAAATCGAAGCACTCGACGTTGAGGGCGACGTAGACCGCCAGCCGCTTGCCCTCCGGCCAGTCGTAGGCGGGGCGCCGCGGCAGGGGGCTGTAGGCGTAGCGCCCGTGCGGGCGGGCCTCGTCGCTCATCCGTGTCTCCGTGGTCTCAAGGCTGTTTCGCGGGCGGCTCCGCCGGGGCGGCGGGCAGGAGGATGCCCGGGGCGATGGTGCCCTCGGGGCCGTACTCGCCGGCCACCGCCCGGCAGGCGGCGTCCCGGTTCTGCATCATCTGGTTCGACATCAGGGTGAAGATCGTCTGCACCTTGGCGCCGAACGGGCCGCGGGGCGGGCGCACGTCCTCGATCGACACCTGGTAGCGCGCGAGCAGCGCCTCGAACGGCGCAGTGCCGATGCGGTAGCCGCAGACATTGGCCGCCGCGAACACGTAGGCCGCCGTCTCCAGCGCCCGGGGCGGGGCTGCGTTGCGGATGCCCTGCGCGCCGGCCGCGCTGACGACGAGCGCGCCCGCGAGGGCGAGGAGCAGGGTCGGGCGCATGGCGGGGATCCTCCGGACGGGGCCGCACGGTCTGGAGCCGGGTTCGGCGTTCGGCACGGGTGCGAAGCTAGCGCGGCCGGCCGCCTGCGCCAGGGTGAGGGGGATCGGACCATCGTCCCCTCGCGCGCCCTTTCCCGGCCCGGTATGGGCGCAGAGGGATCGGGAAGCGGGCGATGGCTTTCGCACCAGCCGCGCAGCCGCGACCGGCTCCTTCAAAAAACTACCCACCAGTATTCGTCCCACCCATGGCCGCCTCCGCCCCCCGGCCTATCTGCCGTCCGACGCGACGATGGCCGGAGGCGCATGACCACGACCTTCTTCCTGGTGCGGCACGCCGCCCACGACCGGCTCGGCCGCGTCCTGTGCGGGCGGATGCCCGGGGTGACGCTCGGGCGCGAGGGGAGGGCGCAGGCCGAGGCGCTGGCCCTGCGGCTCTCGGCCGAGGGGCTGACGGCGGTCTACGCCTCGCCGCTGGAGCGGGCGCGGGAGACCGCCGAGCCGCTCGCGGCCCGGTCCGGGCTCGCGGTCGAGACCCTGCCGGCCCTGAACGAGATCGATTTCGGCACCTGGGCCGGGCGGAGCTTCGAGGCCCTGCACGGCGATCCCGTCTGGACCGGCTGGAACCAGGCCCGCCACGTCACCCGCCCGCCGGGGGGCGAGACGGCGGTGGAGGCGCAGGCCCGCGTGCTGCGGGGCCTGGAAGCCTTGCGCGCCCGCCACGGCGAGGCCCGCCTCGCCCTCGTCAGCCACGCCGACGTGATCAAGCTCGTGATCGCCCACGCCCTCGGGCTCGGGGCGGACGCGATGCAACGCTTCGAGATCGGCCCGGCCTCGGTGAGCGTGCTGGTGCTGGGCGCCTGGGGCGCCAAGGTCGAGAGCCTGAACGAGCGGGCCTTCCTGGGGAGCCACGCATGACCGACGACCCCCTGCGCGCCGAATCCCTCCGAGAACGCGCCGAGGCCCTGGGACCGTGGTTCCACAACATCGAGATCGCGCCCGGTGTGTTCACCGCGCCCGGCCACTTCCTCGGCGACTACCCGATGGTGAAGTGGCGCACCTTCGCCGACGCGGTGCCCCGCGACCTCACGGCCAAGACGGTGCTCGACATCGGCTGCAATGCCGGCTTCTACGCCGTCGAGATGAAGCGCCGCGGCGCAGCCCGGGTGCTCGGGATCGACGAGGACGAGCGCTACCTCGCCCAAGCCCGCTTCGTCGCCGAGGCGCTGGGCGCCGAGATCGAGTTCCGCAACCTCTCGGTCTACGACGTCGGGGCGCTGGGCGAGCGCTTCGACGTGGTGCTGTTCATGGGCGTGCTCTACCACCTGCGCCACCCGCTGCTCGCCCTCGACCTGATCCACGCCCACGTCGCCGGCGACCTGATGGTGTTCCAGTCGATGCAGCGGGGCGCGGGCGCGGTCGCGCCGGTTGCGGCGGATTACGACTTCTTCGACGCCGCCCCCTTCGACGACCCGGGCTACCCGAAGCTGCATTTCATCGAGCACCGTTACGCGGGCGACCCGACCAACTGGTGGGCGCCCAACCGCGCCTGCACCGAGGCGATGCTGCGGGCCTCCGGCTTCCGGATCGAGGCACATCCGGAAGAAGAGGTCTATCTCTGCCGCCGGACCGCGCTGCCGGTCGCGGGCCGGCCGGTCTATCCGGTGCGCCCGGAGACCTGAGCGGTACACGGGGCGGCCCCGCATCCTATAACGGCTTCGGGGCACGCGGCTTGCCACGCTCGCGGAGCCCTCGAGGATCCGCGCGCCCGTGACCCTTATCCCCCGATGAAGCCTCTCCCGATCCGCCGCGGCACCCTGCGCGAGCCGGGTCCCGACCTCGCCCGGCTGCCGGTGGCGCCGGACCTCGCCGGCATCAACGTCGCCGAGGGCCTGCGGGCGGCGGTCGCCTTCGCGAGCATCATCCTCATCGAATGGTGGCTGGCCTGGCCGCCGCTCCTCACCATGGCGCTCGCCGCCAACCTGACCTGCTTCTGCGACATCGGCGGGCCGATTCGGCCGCGGCTGCAGGCGCTCCTCGCCTTCGCGGGGCTCGGCGGCCTGTTCTGGGGCGCCTTCGGGGTGATGGAGGGCTACGGCCCGGCCCTGGTGCTGCCGGTGGCCCTCGTCGTCATCTTCGGCTGCACCTTCGCGCGGGTCTGGGGCGTGCCGGCCCAGACCGTCGGCAACGTGCTGGTGGTGGTGCTCTGCCTCGCCCTCGACCGGGCGCTCACGGTGGAGCAGGGCGCGGTCGTCGCCGCGATGTTCTGGGCCGGCGGGCTCTGGGCCACCTTCCTCGCCCTCGTCGTGTGGCGGCTCCACCCCTACCGGCCCGCCCATGCGGCGATCGGCGGCGTCTGGCGCGGCCTGTCGCGGCTCGCCCGCGACCTGCGCCGGCTCTCCGCTGATCCTCAAGGCACCGACCCCGCGGTCTGGGAGGCCCATGCCCGCGGCCACCGCCGGGCGGTGCGCGACGCCATCGAGGCCGCCCGCACCCTGGTGCTCGACCTCGCCCGCAGCCGCGCCCGCCTGTCGGAGCGCAACGCCCGGGCGCTGATCCGGCTGGAAGCCGCCGAGCAGCTGTTCGGCGTGATGATCGCCCTGTCGGACTACCTGGAGCGCGCCACCCCGGCGCAGCGGGTGGAGGCGGCCAAACTCCTGCGCCTGCTGCCGCCGATGCTGAAGATCCTGTCACGGGCGATCCGCCGCGACCGGCCGGTGGACTTGCGGCGCATCGAGCGGGCGCTCGCCCGGGCGAAGCCGGCTCCCGACGCCGACCCGGCCTATCGCCGGATGGCCGAGCGCATCCTCGACCGGGTGCGGATCGGCGCCAAGCTGTCGGGGCCGGAGGACCTGGCCGGCGGCGGGGGGCTCGCCGGCGCGCCGGCCCCGCCCTGGCGCGAGACGGTGTTGCAGCCGCTGCGCGCCAACCTGACCTGGTCCTCGGCGAACCTCCGCCACGCCGTGCGGGCGACCGTGGTGGCGCTGCCGGCGCTCGCCGTCACCTTCTGGTGGCCGGGCCCGTTCACCCACTGGCTCACCATCACGGTGGTGCTGACGATGCAGCCCTTCTACGCCGCCACCTGGCAGCGGGCGCTGGAGCGCATCGGCGGCACGGTGCTCGGCGGGGTGATCGGGGCGGTGCTCGCCTTCTACGCCACCTCGCCGCCGATCCTCGCCGCCATGATGGTCCCGCTCAGCGTGATCGGCTTCGCCGCGCGGGGTGTGAGCTACGGCACCTTCATCGCCTGCCTGACGCCCCTCGTGGTGGTGCTGGTGGAGCTCGTCGAGCCCGGCCACTCGTCCTGGGAGATCGTCGGGATGCGGGCCCTGTTCACGGTGCTGGGCGGCGCGGTGGCGGTGCTGGCGGGGCTGCTGCTCTGGCCGCTCTGGGAGCCGGGCCGGGTGCGCGACGCGCTCCGCGCCGCGCTGACGACCCATGCCCGCTACGCCGAGGCGGTGGTGGCGGAGCGCTTGCGGGAAGGCACCCCCGCCGCCGCCGAGGCCGCGGCCCGGGCGGCGGGCCTCGCCAGCAACAACCTCGAGGCGGCGCTCTCCCGCGCGCTGCAGGAACCGCGCCGGCGCGGCCGCTCCCGCATCGAGGCCGCGATGGTCGCCGACGCCACCCTGCGCCGCATGGCCGGGCGCCTGGCGATCCTGCGCCACGAGCCCGAGCCGGCGGAGGCGGACGCCGCGACTTGGCGGGCCTGGCGCGACTGGCTCGCGGGCGCGCTCGCCCGCACCGCGAGCGGCGAGCGGCTGCCGCCGAAACCGGACGGGCCGGACTCGGCGGCGTTCGGGCGCATCGCGGCCCAGGTCGAGCTCCTGGCCGGGACCTTGAAGCGGGCGGGGATCGGCGGCCCTACGCCGCCCTGACCTCTCCCAGGAACGCCCCCACCGCCGCGCTCATCGCCGCCGCCTGCCGGCCGAGGTCCTGGGTGGAGCCGGTGACGCGGGACGCGGCCTCGGCGGTGCCGCCGGCATCCTCGCGCACCCGGTCGATCAGGCGGGCGACCTCGTCGGTGCCGGCGCTGACGTCGCGGGTGCTGCGGGCGATCTCGGCGGTGGCGGCGCTCTGCTCCTCGACCGCGGCGGAGATCATCGCGCTGCTCTCGCTGACCCGTCCGATCGTCTCGCGGATGCGCGCGATCGCCTCGACCGAGCCGCCCGCCGCCGCCCGCATGGCATCGATCTGGCCGGCGATCGTCCCGGTCGCCCGGGCGGTCTGCTGCGCCAGCGCCTTCACCTCGGCGGCGACCACCGCGAAGCCCCGTCCCGCCGCCCCGGCGCGGGAGGCCTCGATCGTGGCGTTCAGCGCCAGGAGGTTGGTCTGGCTGGCGATGCCGGTGATCAGCGTCACTACCTCGCCGACCTGCGCCACCGCCCCGGCGAGCGCCGTCACCCGCGCCGCCACCGCGTCGGACTGCGCCACCGCGTCCTCCGCCACCGCGTGGGAGCGGCCGACCTCGCCGGCGATCTCGGCGATGGCGGCCCGCAGCTGCTCGGCGGAGCGCGCCACCTGCTCGGTCCCGGCCGAGGCCTCGGTCACCGCCGCCGCGACGGCGGTCGCCGCCTCGGTCGAGCGCGCGGCGTTGCGCGACAGGGCGCCCACGGTGCCGTCGAGGGCGAGCGCCTGGTCGGCGACCGCGCCGATCGCCGCCCCGACGCGCTCCTCGAAGGCCTGGGCCAGGGCGGCGGTGGTGCTGCGGCGGCTCGCCTGCTCGGCGGCCGCGTAGGTCTCGAGCAGCATTTCGAGGTCGAGCCACGCCGCCCGGCTGAGGGCGCCCTGGAGCGCCGCCGCATCCTTCCGACCGAGCAGCCGGCGCGGGCCGGCGAGACCGAGCGCCTCGGCGAGCCCCGCCGACACCGTGGCGTGGCAGATCGCGACCGCGTAGGCCGGCACCCGCCGGGCGTAGAAGACCGAGGCCAGCCGCTCGGCGGAGGCCGTGAAGTCTGGCCCGAAATCGCCGCTCACCACCCGCACCCAGTGCGCGACCCGGGCCGCGTGCACCTCCGGGTCACGCAGGGCGTCCTGGATCTCGGGCCACTCCCCGAAGCGGGCGTTCCACTCGGCGAGCAGCCCCGGCAGGCGCTCGCGCGCGAAGCCGGCAAGGCCGCGCAGGCGGGTCCGGTCGTCCTCCGTGAGGCCGAAGGTGGCGAAGCGCCGGCTCTGCGCGGCGGTGACGACCGTCTGATCCATGGCTCAGTTGCACCTGCTCGGGTACACAACTGATGCGAGTAGTTCGATAATTTTCGGTTATCGCCGATCGATTGGGCCGCTAATCGTTGCCTGTGAGGTCGTCCGGGCCGCCCGCGAGGCTGCGGGCGCAGGCGGCGACCTGCCGGCGCAGCCAGGCATGGCCCGGATGGCGCTCGACCCGCCGGGCCCAGACCAGGACCGAGGCGGTGACCGGCAGGTCCGGATCCGCCGGCAGGGGCGCGCAGGCGACCGGATGCACCGTCGCGAGGGTGCGGGCGATCCGCCCGGCCATCACCGCCACCAGGTCGGAGCGGGCGAGGATCGGCGCCGCCGACAGGAACGGCGCCGCCATCGCGATGCGGCGCGGACCCAAGGCCCGGCGCAACAGGATCGCGTCGAGGAAGCCGACATCGTCGCCGGTCGAGGAGACGACGAGATGCGCGAGATCCGCGAGACGCTCGTAGGTGAGGGGCGAGGCGAAGGCCGGGTGCCCGCGCCGCGCGACGACTGCGAACCCGTCCCGGATCAGCGTGGTGGTGCCGAAGCGCTCGCCCTCGGCCCGGCCGGCGCCGACGATGCCGAGATCGACGTCGCCGCGATCGAGCAGGTCGTCGACCCGCACCGTGCCGCTCGGGCTCATGTGCAGGCTCAGGGACGGCGCCCGCTGGCCGATCCACTCGGCGATCGGCGCCGCCAGCACCACCGCGGCGGTGTTGTTGAGCACCAGGCGGAAGCGCGCATCGGACGTGGCCGGGTCGAACCGGTCCGGGTGCAGCGCCCCCTCGATCTCGGCCAGCGCCCGACGCACCGGCTCTGCGAGGTCGAGGGCGCGGGGCGTCGGGCTCATGCCCTCCGGCCCGCGCATGAACAACTCGTCACCGAGGGCCCGGCGCAGGCGCTGGAGCGCGTGGCTCACCGCCGATTGGCTCAGGCCCAGCCGCTCGCCGGCGCGCGTCACGTGGCGCTCGCGCATGATCGCGTCGAACACGATGAGCAGCTTGAAGTCGAACGCGTCCCAGTTCACGGGCGCGGGTTGTAGCCGAGGGAAGTGGTGGCGGATAGGTGGGGCGCATGAACCCTCCCCCCTCTGCGGGCAGGGCGATTGCATACGAGTAGATCTCGGATTGCGATGATGTGCTCGAACGGGTTTGATCGGACCGTCCCCCCAGGAGG
>NZ_JBEXZS010000229.1:0-12543 GCF_040593685.1 Methylobacterium sp. EM32
CTGAGATCCACCATCCGCCGGCTCCCATCGCATCAGCCAACCGCAGCGAATCACACAACGCTGAACGCGCCAACCACGTTGTGTGAATACGCTAGCCCGCAGAGGGGGGAGGGGGAAATTCCCGCCATTTCTTTCCCCGGGTGGCCCTGGTCTGCACCAGCCGGAAGACAGAACGGCCATTCGCCCCGCCCTCACGCCTCCGATGCCCCCTCCACCGGCCGGAAGCACGGCACCGGCGTCCCGTTCTTCGACGCCGCGAAGACCAGCCGCACCGGCTGGCCGATCGCGAGCCCGTCCGCCTCGCAATCGACGAGGCTCGTCAGCAGCGTCGGCCCCTCCGCCAGGGTGACGTAGGCGATCGCGCGCGGCGGGTCCTCGCGGGTGAGGACCGTGTAGCTGTAGATCGTGCCCTCGCCCGAGGCCTCCTCCCAGGCGGTCTCGCCGAGGCAGAACGGGCAGAGTTCGCGCGGGTACCAGTGCGCCTTGCCGCAGGCGGTGCAGCGGCGCAGCAGGAACCGGCCTTCCTTCGCCGCCGCCACGAAGGGCGCGGCTTCGGGGCTCGCGGGCGGATCGGGCCAGTCGCCGTCGCGCAAGGGGATCAGGGTCATCGTCTCACTCCCTACCCAGCACCAGGGTCGCGGCGCCGTGGCGGCTGCCGAGCAGGCCGCCGATCCCGGTCGCGACGGCGAGGTCGCAGTTCTTCACCTGCACGGCGGGATGGGCCTCGCCCCGCAGCTGGCGCACCGCCTCGATCACCTTGGTGATGCCGCCCCGGTTGGCCGGGTGGTTGTTGCACAGGCCGCCGCCGTCGGTGTTGAACGGCAGCTTGCCGGTCCCGGAGATCAGGTTGCCGTCGGCGACGAAGCGGCCGCCGTCCCCCTTCGCGCAGAAGCCCAGATCTTCCAGCTGCATCAGCACCGTGATGGTGAAGCTGTCGTAGATCGAGGCGTACTTGATGTCGGCGGGCGTGATGCCGGCCTCCGCGAAGGCCGCGGGGCCCGAATGGCGCGCCGCCGAATAGGTCAGGTCGACCTCGCCGCCGAGCTGGCCCTTGTGGGCCTCGCCCGCCCCCATCACCCGCACCAGCGGGCGCTTCAGGCTCCGGGCGATCTCCGGCCGCACCACCACCAACGCCCCGCCGCCGTCGCTGACGACGCAGCAATCGAGCCGGTGAAGCGGATCGGCGACCATCGGCGAGGCCAGCACGTCGTCCACCGTCACGACGTCGCGCAGCATCGCGTGGGGATTGTGCTGCGCGTGGTGCGAGGCCGCGACCTTGATCCAGGCGAGCTGCTCGGGCGTCGTGCCGAACTCGTGCATGTGGCGCCGCGCGCACAAAGCGTAGAGGTTGACCGTGGTCGGCCCGAACGAGGTCTCCCACGGGCTGTCCGGCGCGTCGGCGATGACGGGCCGGGCGGCGGTGCCGGAATGCCCGGCGCTGCGGGGACGGCCGGCAAGCGTAATCAGCGCGACGCTGCACTTGCCCATCGCGATGGCCTGCGCGGCATGGGCCACGTGGGCGATGTAGGAGGCGCCGCCCAGATCGGTGCTGTCGAGGTGGCGCAGCGTCAGGTTCATGTAGTCGGCCATCGCCAGCGGCCCGAGGCCCGGCGCGTCGCCGGCGCAGAAATACCCGTCGACGTCGTCTTTCGTCAGGCCGGCATCGGCCAGCGCGCCGGCGGCGGATTCGGCATGGAGCTGGGCCACGGACTTGTCCGGGGCCTTGCGGGACGGGTGCTCGTAGGCCCCGGCGATGTGGGCGCGTCCGTTGATCGTCATGTCACACCGGATCCCAGGAAAACACGTCGGGGCTGCGGTCGAGGGGGGCGAGGTGGCCCGAGAGCGCCGGCATGCCGTGCTCGGCGATGGTCTCCGGCGTCCAGCCCTCGCCCCGGTGCACGCCGCGCACCGGGCGGGGATGATTGAAGACGAACAGCTCGTTGTGGCGGGCGGCGAAGATCTGGCCGGTGACGTGGTTGGCCCGATCGGAGGCGAGGAAGACCGCGAGCGGCGCGTTCTTCTCCGGCCCCATCGCCTGGAGCTTGGCGACGCGGGCCTTCTGCTCCGGGGTCTCGGCGGGGATCGAGCTCGTCATCCGGCTCCAGGCGAAGGGCGCGATGCAGTTCGAGCGCACGCCGAACCGGCCCATGTCGAGGGCGATCGACTTCGACAGGGCAGCGACGCCGAGCTTGGCCGCGGAATAATTCGCCTGCCCGATATTGCCGATCAGCCCCGAGGTCGAGGTCATGTGGACGTAAGCGCCGGAACTCTGGCGCCGAAACGTCTCGGCGGCGGCGCGGGAGACGAAGAAGCTGCCGTTGAGGTGGACGTTGATGACCGACAGCCACTCCTCCGGCGTCATCTTGTGGAAGATCTGGTCGCGCAGGATGCCGGCATTGTTGACCACGATGTCGAGGCGGCCGAACGCATCGAGGGCGGTGGCGACGATGCGTTGCGCGGCGTCCCACTCGGCCACCGTGTCGGTGTTGACCACCGCCTTGCCGCCGCGCTGCTCGATGATGGCGCGGGTCTGCTCGCCCGGGGTCGCCGAGGTCTCGCCGAGGCCGCTCAAGGACGCACCGACATCGTTGACCACCACCTTGGCGCCGGCGAGCGCCATGGCGAGCGCGATCTCCCGCCCGATGCCGCCCCCGGCCCCGGTGACGAGCGCGACCTTGCCGTCCAGCATGCCCATGGGGTTTCTCCCTTGCTTCACCGCCCCGTCCAAAGCGGCGGGCGCTTCTCGACGAAGGCCCGCGGGCCCTCGCGATAATCCTCCGAGGCCTGGACCCGGGCGCGGGCGGCGGCGCTCGCGGCGCGCAATCCCGCCTCGTCGGTGTCGGGCGCCAGCCGCGCGACGGCGAGGCTCTCGCGCACGGCGAGCGGGGCATTGCCGGCGATCGTCTGCGCCAGCGACACCGCCTCGTCCCGGGCCGAGCCCGGCGCCACCAGCCGGTTGACGAGGCCGAGCGCGTGGGCGCGGGCCGCCTCCAGCCGCCCGCCGGTCAGGATGAGTTCGAGCGCGACCGCCCGCGGCAGGGCCCGCGGCAGCCGGTAGAGGCCGCCCGCCGCCGCGACGAGGCCGCGGGTCACCTCCGGCAGGCCGAAGCTCGCCCCCTCCCCGGCGACGATCAGCTCGCAGGCGAGCGCGATCTCGCAGCCGCCGGCGAGGGCCGGGCCGTCCACGGCGGCGATCCAGGGCTTGGCCCGGGTCGCGTGGACGAAGCCGGCGAACCCACCTGTCTCCGTCCAGAGATCGTCGGCGCCGCCCGCGGAGACCACCTTCAGGTCGGCTCCGGCGCAGAAGACCGGTCCCGTCCCGGCGAGCACCACGGCACGGACCGCGTCGTCGGCCTCGGTCTCAGCGACCGCCTGCGCGAGGGCACGGGCGAGGCCCGGGTCGACGGCGTTGCGGGCCGCCGGCCGGTTCAGCGTCACGACCGCGACATGCGCGCCGTCGCGCTCGATGACGACCGGATCCGCCATCACGCCGCCTCCCATTCGAGGAGCCCGTCGGGGGCCATGCGCAGGGTGCCCTCGCGCCCGACGGGAGAGCATTCGAGGTCGGTGAGCAGCGCCAGCGTCGCGCGGTCGGCGGCGGGCACCCGGGCCAGCAGCCGTGATCCGCCCTGGCGAAGCACCACGACGCCGCGATCGGGCGCGCCCTCGCGGTCGAACAGCACCGTGTGGGTCTCGAGCGTGGCCCGGCCCGTCGCCGCATCGAGGACCGGCGGCACCGGCCCGCGGCGGCGATCCGCCTCGTCCTGGACCGAGACCGGCGCGTCGTCGGGCACACGGCGAGGACCGCCCAGCACCAGGGCGTGGTGCTTGGTGACGAACTCGCCCTGGCCGTAGAGCAGCCCGGCCGCGCCCGGCGCAGCGCGCAGGCGGCGCACCATCGCGCAGGCGGCGTGCGCCATGTAGCCGTTGAGCGGCGCGCCGAAGAAGGTGAGCCCGCCCGCCACGGTCGGCACGGTCTCCGCCGGCAGGCCGAGGCTGCGGCGCGCCATCTTGGGCACGCAGGGAAAGCAGCTGTAGAGCTCGATCGCCGCGAGGTCGGCGGGGGTGAGGCCAGCCCGGCGCAGGGTCTCGGTCAGGACCGCGTCCTGCGCCGGCGCGTGATCGAAGCGGTCGCGCGACAGCCAGTCCCGCGGCTCGCTCGCAGAGGTTCCGGGGCCAACCGGGACTAGGTGGTGCTCGGGGAGGCCGGCGGCGCGGGCCAGTGCCAGACTCGTGACGATCAGGGCGGCGGCCTGGTTCACCACGGGGTTGGCCACCATCAGCTTCGGGTAGGGCCAGGCGATCGGCCGGTTGGCGGCGGACGGGGTCGCGATCTCGTCGGCCGTGAACGGGCGGCACAGCCACCCGGACGGGTTCTCCGCCGCGACGCGGGACATCGCGGCGCCGAGAGAAGCCGATTCGTCGCGGCCCTGGCGCGGGGTCTGGCCCCAGGCGGCCTGGAGCGCGGTCTCGTAGAGGGGATAGACGACGACCGGCTGCGACAGGCCGTGGCGCAGGGCCTGGGGGTGGAGGTAGTCGCGCGCCCGCGGGTTGGTCCAGGTGGGATCCGGCACGGTCCAGGGCGGGGCGGCGTCCCGTTCGGGCTTCAGGCCGGCCCGGCGCGCGGCGCTCGCGCTATGCTCCGCCTCGCCGCTGCACAGGGCCGCGACCTCGGCCTCGCCGCGGGCGATTCGCAAAGCCGCTTCGTGCAGGAACCGCACCGGCGTCTCGCCGCCGACCGGACCGTAGGCGAGGTGGGCCGGGCGATGGCCGACCAGGTCGGCGATCCGGGCGGGCAGGTCGGCATAGGGCCAGGACACCGCGTTGACGACGTCGAGGGAGGCGAGGCGGGAGAGCCAGCCGCCGCCGGCATCCCGGTCGGCGCGGGCCAGGGCCTCGGCCATCAGGGCAGCGGGCTCGGGGCCGATCGAGTGGCGGCCGGGGGCGTCGGGCCGGTCGGCGACCTCGCCGATGCCGACGATGACGGGGATGCGGGTGGGGTCGGTCATCTCGGACCCAAGGTTTGAGAGATGCGCGCCGACCCCTCCCCCCTCTGCGGGGGAGGGTGGCCTGCGGAGCAGGCCGGGAGAGGGGCAGCGCGACGCTGGTCCAGGGGGCGCCCGTCAGAACGGTTCCGCCATATCCGGAAGCGTGGTTCCCCTCTCCCGCCCCACATCCGCGGGGCACCCTCCCCCGCAGAGGGGGGAGGGGTCAGGCGCTCCACCTCGAAACCGCCCAGCCGTACCCCCATCACCCCGCCTCCCCAACCTCGATCACCGCATCCGCCGCGAAGGCCCCCTCCGGCAGGGCGAAGACCGGGTTGAGGTCGATCGAGGCCAGCCGCGGCCCCGCCGCGGCCGCGAAGACCGAGAGGCGCGACAGCATCCGGGCGAGCGCGGCGACGTCGCAGGGCGGCCGGCCGCGGGCGCCGGTGAGCAGGGGCGCGGCCTTGATCGAGCGGATCATCGCCTCGGCGACGTCCTCGCCGAAGGGGCAGCGCCGGAAGACCACGTCGCGCATCACCTCGACGAAGACCCCGCCGAGGCCGACCATCGCAACCGGGCCGAAGACCGGGTCGCGCTGGATGCCCATGATGCACTCGACCGCGCCCTTGATCTGGCGCGCCACCAGCACGCCCTCGATCCGGGCCGACGGGGCGTGCCGGGCCGCGCGCGCGAGAAGCGTAGCGTGGCCGCGCCGGACCGCCTCGGCATCGGCGACGTCGAGGAGCACGCCGCCGATCTCGGTCTTGTGCAGGATGTCCGGCGACAGGATCTTCATCACGACGGGAAAGCCGAAGGACTCGGCTGCCGTCACCGCCGCCTCGGCATCGGTGCACACCGCCTCCGGCACCGTAGCGATGCCGTAGGCAGCGAGCAGGCGCTTGGCCTCCGCCTCGCTCGGCGTCGCCTTGGGCAGCCGGACGGGCTCGCCTATCGGCGGCACGGCCGGCTCGAACTCCGAAAAACTCGCGCCGAGGCGGCCCATCGCGTCGAGGGCGACCACCGCCCGGGCCGGGTCCTCGTAGAGCAGGTAGCCGTCGGCCTCGTATTCCCGGTTGCGCTCCTCCGAGGCGAGGACTGAGAGGGCGTAGAGCCGGTCGGGGTGGCGCGCCTTGACGGCGTTGAGCTGGGTGCGGATCGCCGGAGCCATGCTGGGGGCGCCGCCGATCTGGGTGAAGAAGGCGAGGATCGACGAATAGCCGCCGTCGGCGATCATCGATTCGGTGAAGCGGCCGATCAGCGACAGGTCGTTGAAGGCTTGCGCCGTGCAATCGACCGGGTTGAGGGGCGAGGCGATCGGCAGGATCGCCTTGAGGCGCGCTTGCGCCTCCTCCGGCATCGGCGGCATCGGCAGGCCGGCGGCCTCGGCGGCGTCCGAGATCAGCACGCCGGCACCGCCCGAGATGGTGATGACCCCCAGCGTATTCGGCACCGGGTAGATCCGCCGTGTCGCCGCGTAGGCGATGTCGATCAATTCCTCCGTCGAGCGGGCCCGGATCGCGCCGTGCTCGGCGAGCACCGCGGAAAAAATCGCGTCGTTGCCGGCGATCGAGGCGGTGTGCGACTGCGCCGCCGCGCTGCCGACCGCGCTGCGCCCGACCTTCATCAGGATCACAGGCTTCTTCGCCCGCCGGGCCGCCGCCAAAGCGCCCGCGAAGGCCGGCCCGTCCTGCACCCCCTCGACATAGGCCATGATCACGTCGAGGTCGTCGTCCCGGGTCATCCAGCCGATCGCGTCGGCGACCGCGAGGTCGGCCTCGTTGCCGGTGGTGATCAGCATCCCGGTGCCGATGCCCCGCGCCCGGCAGGCGGCGAAGAGGTGGGTGCCGTAGGCCCCCGACTGGCTGGCGATGCCGATCCGTCCCGGCAGCGGCAGCCCGCCTTCGAGCGAGGCGGTGAAGATCGGGTAGAAGCCGGAAGCCGCGTTGAACAGGCCGAGGCAGTTGGGACCGAGAAGCCGCATCCCGTGCCGTCGCGCCGCCGCGACGAGGGCGCCTTGCGCCTCGACCTCCCCGACCTCGGCGTAGCCCGCCGTGAACATCACGGCAAAGCGCGTGCCGCGCGCGCCCAGCTCCTCGACCGCCTGGAGCGCCGCTGCGCCCGGCACCGCGACCACCGCGACGTCGGGCACAAGCGGCAGGGCCGCCACCGAGGGGTAGCAGGGCAGCCCCTGCACCTCGGCCCGGTTCGGGTTCACCGGCAGGATCGCGCCCTGGAAGCCGGCGCGCAGCATGTAGGCGATCGGCCGGCCGCCGATGCGGGTCGGGTCGGCGGAGGCGCCGATGATCGCGACCGCGCCGGGCCGGACCAGGGGCGCCAGATCGGCGTCAGTTCTGGACATACGGGCATCCGCCTTCGCTGAGCGGCCGGAACGCCTCGTCGCCCGGGACCGTCGTGACGAGCTCGTAGAGGTCCCACTTGCCCTTCGACTGGGACGGCTTCTTGAAGCGCATCAGGTACATGTCGTGGACCATGCGGCCGTCGACCCGGACCTTGCCGCCTTGCGCGAAGAAGTCGTTGACGGGTGTGGCGCGCATCTTCGCCATCACGGTAGCGGAGTCGGTGGTGCCGGCGGCCTGCACCGCCTTCAGGTAGTGGGTGAGCGCCGAGGTCACGCCGGCCTGGTAGGCGGTCGGCATCGCCTTGCGGCGGGCGTAGAACCGCTCGGCATAGGCCCGGGTCTCCGGCGTGCGGTCCCAGTAGAAGCTGTCGGTGAACAGCGCGCCCTGCACCACCTCGAGGCCCAGCGAGGCGGAATCGGTCAAGGTGACCTGAAGCGCCGCCATGACCTTGTCCGACTGGGACAGGCCGAATTCGTGCGCCTGCTTGATCGCGTTGGCGAAGTCGCTGCCCGCATTGGCGAGGGCGACCACCTGGGCGGGCGAGGATTGGGCCTGCAGCAGGAAGGACGAGAAGTCGGGATTGTTGAACGGGTGGCGGACCTTGCCGACCACCTTGCCCCCCGCCGCCTCGACCGCCCGGGTCGCGTCGCGCTCGAGCGCGTGGCCGAAGGCGTAGTCGGCGGTGAGGAAGTACCAGGACTTGGCGCCGCGGGCGACCAGCGCCTTGGCGGTGGCGTTCGACGAGGCGTAGGTGTCGTAGGTCCATTGCACGCTGGTCGGCGAGCACGACTTGCCGGTGAGGTCCGAGGATCCCGCCCCCGAGATCAGGAAGATCTTGTTGCGCTCGCGGGTCACCGCCTGGACCGCGAGGGCAACCGCGGAATTCACCCCCTCGGCCACCACGTCGACGCCCTTCGTGTCGATCCAGTTGCGCACGATGGTGGAGGCGATGTCGGGCTTGTTCTGGTGGTCGGCCGAAATGATCTCGATCCGCTTGCCCAGAACCGTCGGGCCGAAATCCTCGACCGCGATCTGGGCGGCGGCGACCGAGCCCTCGCCGTTGCCCTCGCTGTACTGCCCGCTCATGTCGGTGATGATGCCAATCCGCAGCACGTCGCCCTCGGCGCGGGCCGCGGAGGCGAGAGGGCTGAGAAGCGCGGTCGCGGCGCAGAGCGCCCTCAGCGTCGCGCCGGCGCGGCGCATGCCGGCACCGGGCGCCGTCCGGGCCCGTCGGGTCCGTGCCATCCTGGTCCTCCCATGATGTGCGTGCCCGGTCTTCGCGGGCCGCGCGCGGATCATCGTTTTCATTCCGTCCGCTGAACGCTATTCTGTACCGTAAACGACTGGCACGGCAAGGGGGTTGGAGTGGAGGAGCGGGGCGAGGTGGCCGGCGAGCGTGTGAGCGTGATGGAGGTCGGCCGCGAGGTCGGGGCGGTGGCGCAGGCCGCGGCGATTCTGCGGGCGGTCGCGGGCGCGCGGGAGGCGCTGGGCGTCACGGCGATCGCGCGGGCCGCCGGGGTCAGCCCCTCGACCACGCTCAACATCCTGCGCACCCTGGTGCACGAAGGCTTCGTCGCGCTGGTGCCGGACACCAAGACCTATCGCCTCGGCCTCGGCCTCCTGGAGGTGGCGCGCCCGCTCCTCAACCGCTCGGACGTGGAGCTGCTCCAGCCGCGCCTGCAGCAGGTCGCGACGGAGTTCGAGGCGACGGCGACCGTCTGGCAGGTGGCGCCCGACGACAAGGCGCTCCTCCTCGGGCGAATCGTGCCGGCGAGCGGCATCCACATCGAGTTCCGCCTCGCCACCCGCATCCCGGCCTATGCCGGCGCGATCGGCCGCGCGGTGGCGGCGGCCGGGCAGAGTGCCGGCCAGTTGCCGCGCGCCACCCTGCGGTCCCGGTTCGGGGCGATCCGCTGGCACGTCCCGGTGCCGTTCGAGACGTTCCTGGCGGAGATCGAGGAGGCCTCGGCCAACGGCTACGCCGTCGATCTCGGCCACCTCATCCGCGGCGTCACCTCCGCCGCCGCCGCCCTGTGCGACCGCTCCGGGCGCCCGCGCCTCGTGGTGGCGGCCCACCTGTTCCAGGGGCAATTGACGGAGGAGCGGCTGGAGGCCTTGGGCCTGGCGTTGCGCGGGCTGGTCGAGGCGGCGCAGCCGGCGATGTTCGGGGTGGCGGAGGCGCCGGCGCCCCTGCGGCGGGGCGGGGGGCGGTGAGGCCTCCCCCATCTCGGGGGGCCGCGAGGGACGGGCAGCCCTGCTCCGGCAGTTCCGGGCAGGATTTCACCCGCACGGACCCGCTACTTGCGGAACAGCATCTTCGACAACCCGGACTGCCGGATGATCGATTGCAACGTCCCGATCGCAACATCGTCGGACGGCTTTCCGGCGATCGTCACGAGGTGGACTTTCCCGCCGATCACGGCCCGGTACTGCCTGTGGCTCGTTCCGTCATGGCGCGTCAGGATGAAGCCATTCGCTTCCAGGATCGCGATGACCTCCGCGAACGTGCAGGTCAGACGGGGCAAGGAAGCTCGTAGCTCGCCCTGTAATCGCCCCGGTCGCGGCGCGTGAGAGCGTGCCAGAGGAAGCCGATGACCAGACCCGCACGAACATGCCAGGGCGCGCGGCGGCGCAGGAGCAGGGCACGCACGGCGGGCTCTTCGGCATTCACCGCTTCGAGATAATTCGCGATGGATGTCTGCATGAGGGTGAGGACCTCCTGCTGGGTCTCACCCTGGACGGCGATGTCGAGATCGACGCAGATGGCCTCCCACCGGCCGGGGCGGCCCTTGGCGAAGCAGAGCAGGCGCAGATCGGTCACGGCTGCATCCTCGGAGATCGTGCTCATAAGGGTGTGTATGAACGCCAACCGCCGATTGACAACCGGTGTCGTTGACGAACGAGGCTAAGTGTCACTCCGGGATCGCCGTGGATAAGGACCGCGGGCTCCAGTCACCCGATGGCCTGGATCCCGTCATCTGCGTTGACCGGGGACTGCGCGGCGGACCTTGCATCCCCGCGCGCTTCCCCACGCAAGCCGCCCTCACCCCGACAGGAGCAACCCCGACACCATGAGCGAACAGCGCGACGTGACCACCCCGGACGGCACCGCCTGGACCTGCATCGAGGCGCTGGCCGACCTGCCGGAGGCGGCGAAGGACAAGCTCGCCGGCGAGGGGCGCCGGGCCGTGGTCTGCACGCCGTCGGGCGGCGCGCAGTCGGTGCGGCTGTCCCTGGCCGAGGACTGGCGGGACATGCCGGAGGCCGAGCTCACCGCCGCGATCGAGGCGGAGCGCGCGGGCGGCCGGTGACCACCGCGCCCGGTCAGGCCCCAGCCGCTCGCTCGTGGTGAGACACCTCCGCAGCCCTCACGCGCGACCGAGCCGATAGAACGAGACCGCGTTCCCCCCGAACACCGCATCGTGGTGGGCGGGGGGTACCAGGGCCCGGCACGCGTCGAACCAGTCGCCGTAGGCGCCCGCGAGGGTCAGGACGGGCCAGTCGCTGCCCCACAGCACCCGGGCGGGCCCGAACAGGTCCAGGATCGCCTCGGCGTAGGGGCGCACGGCCTCCGTGCCGCCCTCCCCCGCCTCGGTCAGGAGGCCGGAGAGCTTGCACCACACGTTCGGCCGGGCGGCGAGCGCGGCCATGGACTCCCGCCACCCGGGCGTGCCGCCCGCCCCGATCTCCGGTTTCGCGCCGTGGTCGATGACGATGCGCAAATCGGGGTGGCGCAGGGCGAAGGTCAGGAGGGGGCCGAGCTGGCGCGGGCGGACCAGGGCGTCGAAGGCGAGGCCGTGCGCCACCATCGCGTCGATGGCGGGCGCGAGAGCCGGGTCGGCGATCCAGCCATCGTCGGGATGGTCCTGGAGCATCGGGCGCAATCCCTTCAGGGACAGGTCACGGGCGAGCCGCGCGATGGCCTCCGGCGCGTCCGGTGCCTTCAGGTCGGTCCAGCCGACGACGCCGCGGATGACGGGCGCGCGCGCGGCGAGCGCCAGCATCGCGGCCGTCTCGGCCTCGTCCTCCAGGGTCTGGACCAGCACCGTGCCGTCGATGCCAGACTCGGCGAGGAGCGGCGCCAGGTCGTCGAGGGTGAAGTCGCGGTGGATCGCCGCGAGGTCCGGCGGCGGCCACCGGACGGCCCGGTCGGCGAGGCGCCAGAGGTGGTGGTGCGCATCGATGCGCATGATGGCCTCGGACATGACGACCTCAGACCGGGGCCGACTCGTCGAGGAGGCCGCGGGCCTTCAGCCGGGTCCAGAATCCGTCCGGGATCGGCTCCGCGAACCAGGCGGCGTTGGCCTCGACCTGCGCGGCGTTGCGGGCCCCGGTGACGAGGGTGAGTGCGGCCGGATGCAGCAGGGGGAATTGCAAAGCCGCCGCCTCCAGCCGCACGCCCTCCTCCTCGCACGCCGCGCGCAGCGCCTGCGTCCTCGCCACGAGGGCGGGCGGCGCGTCGGCGTAGTTGAACTTGGCCTTGCCGGCGAGCAGCCCGGAATTGAACGCGCCGGCGACCACGATCCCGACGCCGCGGCGGGCGCATTCGTCCATCAGCGGCAGGCTGTCCTGTTCGAGCAGCGTGTAGCGGCCGGCGAGCATGCACAGGTCGAGATCGGCGATCCGGATCGCTTCCGCGACGATCTCCCACTCGTTGACGCCGAGCCCGATCCCCCGCACGGCGCCCTCCTCGCGTAGCCGCACCAGGGCCCGGAAGCCGCCGCCGGTCGTCAGCTGCGCCCAGGTCTGGGCGTGGCGCTCGCTGTGGGTGAAGCGGCCGATGTCGTGGACGTAGAGGATGTCGGGATCGAGAATGCCGAGGCGCTGCCGGCTCGCCTCGAAGGAGCGCAGGATGCCGTCGTGGCTGTAATCGAAGGTCGGGCGGAACGGCAGCGGGTCGACGTAGCCCTCCTCCATCGCGCCGACGGTCGGGTCCGGCACCATCACGCGGCCGACCTTGGTGCTGACGACGTAGTCGCTGCGAGGCTCCTCCGTCAGGAACGTGCCGAGGCGGCGCTCCGAGCGGGTGAAGCCGTAGAACGGCGCGGTGTCGTAGTAGCGGATGCCCCTCGCCCAGGCCGCCCGGAACGCGCCGGCGGCCTCTTCGAGGCTCGTCGGCCGGTAGAGGCCGCCCATCTGCGCGCAGCCGAGCCCGAGGGCGGTGAGGGTCAGGCCGGTGCGGGCGTGGGTGCGGGGGG
>NZ_JBEXZS010000230.1:0-24225 GCF_040593685.1 Methylobacterium sp. EM32
GCCCCGGACTATCCCTGGCCCACCCCCTACCGCTCGGCGATGTTCCTCTCCTTCGACGTCGATGCCGAGAGCGCCTGGACCAGCAAGGATGCGGGCCATGCCGAGCGCCTCGTCACCATGAGCTACGGTGCCTACGAGGCCCGGGTTGGCACGCCAAAGCTCCTCGAACTCCTCGACCAGCTCGGCCTCAAGGGCACCTTCTTCATCACCGGCTGGGCGGTCGACGCCTATCCGGCCATGGCCGAAGCGATCGTGCGGGGCGGCCACGAGATCGGGCACCACGGCTACCACCACCTGATGCCCGATCCCGGCGCGCCCTTCATGGAGGAGGAGATCGAGCGCGGTTTCGAGACCTTGAAACGCCGCCTCGGCGTGGTGCCGACGGGCTACCGCGCGCCCTACGGCGAGTTCACGGAATCCCTGCGCCAGACCCTCGTGAAGCATGGCATCGTCTACACCTCGTCGTTCCGCGACGACGTGCGGCCCTACCGCCACGTTCTGCGGGACGGCACCCCCGGCCCGATCGAGTTGCCGGTGACCGCGAGCTACGACGACTGGATGCACGGGCTCTCGACCCGGTTCAGCCCGCGCTCGATCTTCCCCAAGGAGCATGTCCTGTCGCTGTGGAAGGACGAGCTCGACGAGGTGCGCGACTGGGGCGCGATGGTGACGACGGTGCTGCATCCCCAGTGCAGCGGCCGGCCAATGCGGCTTCGCCTGCTGCGCGAGTTCCTCACCTACGCGCAATCCTGCCCCGACCTCTGGATCACCACCGGCGCGGCGATCGCCGACAACTTCCTGACGCACGAGAGGGCGGCGTGACCTCGGTCGCGATCTTCGGCTCCTCCGTTCTCACCCGCCGGGACGATCGTCCTCGCGTCGAGCGCGACCGCTGGGTGCTGGTCGAGGGCAACCGCATCGCCGCCATCACGCCGGACCGGCCGGCGGCCGACGAGACCTACGACCGACCGGGCCGCCTCGTGCTGCCGGGCCTCCTCAACCTGCACAACCACTGTTTCAGCGAGGCGATCGCCCGCTCGCACACCGAGGACGGAAGGGGGCGCAAAGGGGGCAAGAGCATCGTCTACACGGTGCTGCTGCCGCTCTCGAAGACCGCGCTCGCCATCCTGTCGCCACAGGAGCGCCTGGCCGCCGCACGGCTCGGCATCCTGCAGCTCCTCAAGGGCGGCGCGACCACCGTCATGGAGCCGTTCCGCAACGGCCTGCCCGAAATGTTCGAGGCCGCCGAGGAGATGGGCCTGCGCTTCTACGGCGCGCCCTACCTGTTCTCCACCGCCGACGCCAAGGCCGGCCCGGACGGACGCGTGACCTATCGCGGCGACGACGGCGAGGCCGACCTCGCGGCGTGGAACGCGCTCCACGCCCGCTGGGAGGGGAGGGGGCAGGGGCGCATCCGCCTCGCCATGAGCCCGCACGCCACCGATACCTGCGGCCCGGACCTGCTCCGCGCCTGCGCCGCCCGGGCGCGGGAACTCGGCGTCCCGATCACCACCCACCTCGCCCAGAGCGATGACGAGGTCGCGACCATCCGGGCGCGCCACGACGGGCGCAGCCCCGCCGAATATCTCGACTGGCTCGGCCTGCTGGCGCCCGATCTGCTCGCCGCCCACTGCATCGCCAGCAGCGACGACGACCTGCGCCTGATGGCGGCGCGGGGCGCCGCGGTGCTGAACTGCCCGCGGGTCTTCGCCCGGGCCGGCCGCACCGCCGCCTTCTCCCGCTTCGCCGCCCACGGCCTACGCACTGTGGTGGGCACCGACGGCTACAACATGGATCTCCTGGGCGAATTGAACGCCGCCTCGCTGATCTCGAAGGTCGCCGCCGGCCGGGCCGAGGTCGCGGAGTCCGCCGCCCTGGTCGACGCCGTGACGGGACAGGCCGCCGCGGCGATCCGGCGCCCGGATCTCGGCGTGATCGCGCCCGGCGCCACCGCCGACCTGACGGTGGTGGACATGCTGCACCCGCACTTGCAGCCGCTGCACGATCCGTTGCGCGCCTTGATCGCGCTCGCCAACCGGGCCGACATCGCTCAGGTGATGGTCGACGGCCGGATCCTCGTCGACGAGGGCCGCTACCGGGGGGGCGACGAGGAGAGAATCGTCCGCGAGGGCGCCGCCGCGATCGAGCGGATCTGGAACCTGCCCGAGGCCCGTGCGGCCTTCGAGGAGGCGTGAGGGGTTCGGAAGCCGGCTCGCGGCACCTGAGAGCCTGTTTGAGCGGTTGCTCCGATCGATCTGCACACAGGCCGACATCTCTCGACGTCATCCCGGGGCTCTTCGAAGACGAGAACCCGGGATCCATAACCGCTGACGCAGCCTGAAAGGGCGGGCAGCGTTCCGCTTCATCCTGCACCGTCAGCGGTTATGAATCCCGGGTTCCGCTACGCGGCCCCGGGATGACATCGAGGGCTTCAATGCGGTTCGGCCAACTCAAACAGGTTCTCACGATGAGGTCACGAGTGGGATAGAGAAATGCTTTGCGGCCCCGTCCTCGACGTCGAACAGGCACTCACAAGTCAGCTTCCTGCAACACCTGCGAGACCTCTTCCGGCGACACCGCGATGCGGGAGAGCATCGCTGGATCCAGCGGCCGCCGGGGCAGGACCTCGGGCAGGACCCGGCGCAGATAGGCGATGGTTGCGGCCGTCGCCTCGCGCCGGTAGGCCTCGGTGATGAGCCCGTGGCGGCCGTAGGAGAGGGACCAGACGCCGTCCATCGCCGCGGCGGCGATCTCGAGATGCGCGACGAAATCCGGGATCGCCGGCATCCGGAAATAGGCCTCGAACATCCGGGCGCGGCTCACCGCGATGCGGGCATTGCCGGTGAGGTCGGCTTTGCGCACCGCGACGCTGACGCCGGCGCCGAGGAACAGCCGCAGCGCGGCCGGGCGCCCGTTCTGGAACTCGGCCGCGCGGCGGTGCTTGCGGTCGATGAGCTCCTGCCAGGTCTGCGGCTCGGGATCGGCCAGCACCTCGATCGAGCGGCGGTAGATCTCCTCGTTGAAGCGGAGCGCCAAAGCCACGAAGGCCGCGTTGCGGTTGGGGAAGAAGTGGTAGACCGAAGGCAGCGGCACGCCGGCCGCAGCCGCGATGTCGGCGAGGCTGATGTCGCCGGCGCCGTTGTCGGCGAGCAGGGATTCGGTCGCGTCCAGGATCAGGTTGAGGCGCGCGACGCCCCGCCGGCGCAGCGGCCGGGCCGGTCTCTCGGGCGTCGGGTCCTGGTCCATTCTGGCGGGGCGCGTCCTTGCACCGGCCGCGTCCGGCCGATCGGTCCTCGATTGCTCACCGATCCCGCATCGACGCAAGGGCCTCGCCGAGGATCGCGTCGGTGCCGAGCTTGCCGGGCTTGAGGAACAGCGAGAGCGGGACCGGCGCCTCGGCGACGCAGAAGCCGGCGCCGAGCGCGCTTTCCGGCAGCGCCCGCACCCGGGCGATCCCCAGCGCGGCGGCGACGGCACCCGAGGTCTCCCCGCCCGAGACGACGAGGCGGCGCACCCCGCGGCCGACGAGCCCGGCGGCGATCCCTGCGAGAATCCGCTCGGCCCGCCGCGCCGCCCCCATCGCGCCGTGCCGGCCTTGAGCCCGCGCGACATCCTCGGGACTGCTCCCCGTCGCGATGGCGAGGGGATGCGCGCCGATCCGCAGGGCGGCCCAGTCGAGCGCCTGCGCGATGAGCGCCGCTTCGGGCCGTTCGTCGGCGACGTCGAGGATGAAGACCGGAGCCTTTGCCGCGAAGGCGGCGACCTGCGTCTGCGCCACCGGCCCGACGCTGCCGACGAGCACCGCCCCGGGCCCGTCGACGAAGTGGACGGGGACCGGCGCCTCCGCCCGGATCCCGCGCCGGAGCGCCAGGGCGACGATGTGGGCGTCGCTGCCGAGGGTGGCGCGATCGGCCTCCGCGAGCCGCGCGCCCGTCGCCGCATCGGCGTCGTCGCTGCAATCCATCAGCACCAGCTCGGCTCCCTCGGCGACGAGACGCTGCAACTCGGTGCCGGCAGCCTCGAATCCCGCCGCGAGCCAGCGATGCGCCAGGAGCGCGACGGGCGCGCGGGTCTGCCGGCCGAGGCTCCGGACGAGGTCGGGATCGCTCATCGGCGTCACCGGATCGAGGCGCTTGATCGATTCCGAGACCAGCCGACCGCGGTAGAACAGGTAGCCCTGGTGCACCGTGATCCCGAGGCGCGGCAGCCCGGCGCTCATCAGCAAAGGCCGCTGGCCGTAGCGGGCGGCGAGCCAGTCGGCGACCGGCCCGATATTGCCGGCATCGGTCGAATCGAAGGTGGCGCCGACCTTGTAGGCGACCTGCGCGCAGCCCGCCGCGTCGAGCCGGCCGGCGAGGCGGGCCACCTCGGCAACCGCCTCGGATGCGGGCGCGAGCCGCGCCCGCGTCGCGTAGATCGCGATGCCGGACCCGCAGGGCTCAGGGGGGCCGCCGTCGAGTACCACCGGCGCCGCGAGGCCTTCCGCCTCGATGGCGCCGGCGATCATCACCGCGCCGGTGAGGTCGTCCGCGATGATCCCGAGCTGCATGGTGTCGTTCCCGAGCCGCGCACCGTCCGAGGGACGTGCCTATTTCGTCAGCCAGGCCGTCCAGCGGGCGCGCAGCCGCTCGCGGTTGTCGCCGATCCACTTGAAGTCCGGGTCGACGAGGCCGGCATAGTTCGCCGGATAGGTCGCGAAGAGCTTCTGCTCGTCCTCCGGCAGGCCGGCGAGGCCCTTCGACGACGAGGTGGCGTAACCGACGGCCCGCATGAAGTCGGGGTGGCTCGCCGAGGTCTGATAGAAGTAGTCGATGAACTTGAGGGCGCCCTTCGGGTTCGGCGCGCCCTTGAGGATCGCGAAATAGCCGGTGTCCCGCAACGCCCCGTCCCAGGCCATGGCGAAGGGTGCCCCGTCCTTGATCGTGGCGAGCGACCGGCCCGAATAGGACATGGTCATCACCACCTCACCGTCGCGCATGATCTGCTGGACCTGGTTGCCGGTCTTCCACCACACGGCGATCTGGGGCCGGATCTCGTCGAGCTTCCTGTAGGCGCGGTCGAGGTCGAGGGGAAAGAGTTTGTCCTTCGGGACGCCGTCGGCGATGAGCGCGACCGTGGGCACCCACCAGTCGCGATCGCCGGTATCCGGTAGGCCGCGCGGTCCCGGGAAGTCCTTCACGTTCCAGAAATCGGCCCAGTTCTTCGGGGTGCGGCCGCCGAAAGCGGTCTTGTTGTAGGTCAGCACCATGCCGCCGGTGGTGCGCGCCACGCCCTTCGGCTGGCAGGCGCCCGGCAGGGCATATTCCTTGACATGGGCGAGCTCGCCGCAGGGGATGTCCATCAGCATCTCGGCGCGGCTGACGAGGTCCGGCCCGGTCGCCGTGACGATGTCGAACTCGACGCGCTTCGTGCGCACCATGCCCTCGGCGCGGGCCCACTGGTCCGGCACCTCGATGTCGAAGGGCACGATCTCGGTGCCCGTCGCCTTGGCGAAGGGCCGGTACATCAGCTTCTCAAGGGTGTTGCGCATCAGCCCGCCGGTCGTGGCGATGACCACCTCGTCGGCGGCGGCGGGACTCGCGGCGAACGCTGCGGCGGCGAGCGCGGCGGCGATGATCCGTTTCAGCGTCACGGTGACCTCCTCTCGGTGCCGGGTGCGGGGCCGGCGGCTACAGCATTTTCCGACGAAGTGGACACCGGTTCGTCGCAGAAAATGCGGCAAAATCAAAAAGCTGGAGCCAAAGACCTAGGGTGCTGCCGATCGCAGCGCGATCGGGCGGTGCTCCAGCTCACGCGGTATTCCTTTGGCCGGCGCGGCGCAGGAGCGCGGCGCTGACCAGGATCGTGACCGACAGGCCGGTCAGCAGCACGGCGATGGCCGGGATGATCGGCGTCAGGTTCTGCTCGATGTCGTCGAACATCATCCGCGGCAGGGTCTTGTCGCGGATGCCGGCGAGGAAGAACGACACCACCGGCTCGTCGAACGAGATGATGAAGGCGAAGAGCGCCCCCGACACGACGTTCGGCAGGATCAGCGGCAGCGTCACGAGGCGGAAGGCGGTGAAGCGCGGGGCACCGCAGATCATCGCCGCATCCTCCAGCGCCGGATCGACGCTCGCCAGGGCCGCCGTCACGGTGAATACCACGAAGGGCATCGCGATCACCGCATGCGCCAGCACGTAGCCGAGGCGGGTGCCGCCGAGCCCGGTGCGCTGGAAGAACAGGTAGAGCGCCACGGCGAGCGCGATGTGCGGCACGACGATCGGCCCGATGAGCAGGGCCCGGAACACCGCGCCGATCGCGCCGGCGCCGCGCAAGGTGGCGTAGGCCGCCATGGTGCCGATGGTGGTGGCGACGAGCGCGGTCGCGGCGGCGATCTCCAGGCTGAACCGGAACGCCCCCATCCAGCGCCGGTCGTCGAAGAATTCGGCGAACCACTGCGTGGTGAAGCCCTTCGGTGGGAAGGTCAGGTAGGTCGTCTCGCTGAACGCCATCGGCAGGACAACGAGGATCGGGACCAACACGAAGGCGAGGATCGCGGCCACCACCGCGTCGAGGATCCGGGGCCTCATGCCCGCGCTCCCATCAGGCGGTCGAACCCGAACAGGCGGCCGAAGGCGAGGGTGATGCCGGTCACGAACAGCGTCAGCACGCCGACGAGCGCCGCGGCGAACGGCCAGTCGAGGTTCTCGCGGATCTGCTGCGAGATCAGCGTCGCGATCATCATCTCCTGCGGCGAGCCGAGGAGCGAGGGGGTGATGAAGTAGCCGAGCGCCGACAGGAAGACGAGGATGAAGCCGCCGGTCACCCCGGGCAGGGCCAGCGGCAGCGTCACCTCCCGGAAAGCCCGGGCCGGGCCCGCGCCGCAGATCGCGGCGGCCCGGGTCAGGTCGGGCGGGATGTTGCGCAAGGCGCCGTAGATCGGCAGCACCATGAACGGCATCAGCACGTGGGTCATCGCCACCACCACCGCTCCTTGCGTGTAGAGCAGCTTGACCGGCGCGTCGGTGAGCCCGAGCCCGACGAGGGCGTTGTTCACCAGCCCGTTGCGCTGCAAGAGCACCGCCCAGGCGGCGGTGCGCACCAGCACCGAGGACCAGAACGGCAGCAGGATGCAGGCGGTGACGAGGGCGAGCTTCGGGCCCTTCGAGCGGGCCATCACGGCGGCGACCGGGAAGGCGAGGATCAGCGACAGGAGGCTGACGAGGAGCGCGATGCGCAGCGTCCGCAGCAGCACCGTGGCGTAGACGGGGTTCTGGAAGACCCGGGCATAGTTCGTCAAGCCCGGCTGCGGCTCGGTGACGGAGATCGCCAGCAGGCTCAGCAGCGGGTACAGGAAGGCGAGGAACAGGAGCGAGAAGAACGGCAGCAGCAGGCCGACGATCGCCGCCCGCGACATCCGCCGCCCGCGCGCCGCCAAAAATCCCTTCGCGAAGAACCCCGGCTTCGAGAGGCCCGTCATGGCTCCTCCGCCGAGTAGAGCAGGGCCGCGCCGGCCGGGACGACGAGGCCGATCCGCGCGCCGGGTTCGAGCGGCGGCAGGCCGGCGCTCGGCGCCCGCGCCCGGACCGACGCACCGCCTTGCAGCGTCGCGATGACGAGGGTGCCGGCGCCGCCATAGACGATGTCGGTGACGGTCGCCGGCAGGGCGCCCGCGCGGTCGGGCGCCGCGATCTCGACCCGCTCGGGCCGCACGGCGAGGATCGCGGGACCGGGCGGCACGGCCGCGATCGCGGCCTCTTTCCCCAAGGCCAGGGCCTGCCCGGCGACGTGGGCCGCGCGCCCGTCCCAGGCGACGGCGATCCGGTTCATGTCGCCGATGAAGCCGGCGGCGAACAGGTTGGCGGGCCGCTCGTAGAGCGTCCGGGCCGGGGCGATCTGCTGCACGCGGCCCTGGCGCAGGATCGCGACCCGGTCGGCCATCGTCAGCGCCTCGCCCTGGTCGTGGGTGACGAACACGATGGTGATGCCGAGTTCGGAGTGCAGCCGCTTGATCTCGATCTGCATCTCCTCGCGCAGATTCTTGTCCAGCGCCGAGAGCGGCTCGTCCATCAGCAGCACGCGGGGCTGGTAGACGATGGCGCGGGCGAGGGCGACGCGCTGCTGCTGCCCGCCAGAGAGCTGGCGCGGCATGCGCGCCCCGAAGCCCGAGAGCCGCACGACGTCCAGGGCCGCCTCGGCGCGGGCCCGCCGCTCGGCCCGGCCGATGCCGCGCATCTTGAGCGGGAAGGCGACGTTGTCGGCGACGCTCAGGTGCGGGAACAGCGTGTAGTGCTGGAACACCATCCCGATGTTGCGCCGGTGCGGCGGCAGCCGGGTGCAATCCTCGCCCCCGATGAGGATGTGGCCAGCATCCGGCAGGTCGAAGCCCGCGAGGCTCATCAGCACGGTCGACTTGCCCGAGCCGGAGGGGCCCAGCAGCGCGACGAACTCGCCGGCCGCGATCTCCAGCGAGACGGCGTCGACGGCGGTGACCGAGCCGAACCGGCGGGTCAAGCCGCGCACGCTGATCGCCGCGCCCTTCGTCGCCCCGGTCTTCGCCGACCCGGTCGCACGGGGCTCTCCGGCGATGGCTCCGACTGCGCGCATCCCGTCTCCTCTCGGCTGAGGTGATATATCATTGAAGCGGAACATGGCCGAATTTCAAAGCGCAAATTTCGGGAGGAGGGCGCTCGTTGGGTGGGCAGACCCACTTGCAGTCTACCCAAGCCCGGCTGGGAGTGAGGCCCACGCGTGCAACTCTCCGGGTCATTCCGGGGCCGCACAGCGGAGCCCGGAATCCAGAACCGCGGATCGCTCAGGAAAAGGCGGAGAGCGTTCCGCTACTTTCTGCACGACCTAAGTGTCTGGATTCCAGGCTCCGCTGCGCGGCCCCGGAATGACTCGGAGGGTGTCTCTGCCGTCACGCAGACCAACCTCACGATTGGGGGGCATTGCCGCAGAAACATTCCTGATCAGCTATGCCGCTCAATCCGTCACCCGCCGAGATAGCCGATTTTTCGATGGTTTTCTCGCCGTCTCCCGCTTGACATCCCCGGCGCTGGGCGGATGCTTGATATATCCGTGAATGGCCGGCCCCGCGTCCCAGCGGGCGGGCCCGAGCGCGAAGGATCCTGTCCGATGCGAAATGGGGTCGAGCGGCCGGACGGGGGCGATGCGGGTCTTCGGGCGCGCGCCGCCTCCGTGATCCCGGGCGGGATGTGGGGGCACCAGCGCGCGGCGGCTTTGCCGCGGGGCTACCCGCAATTCTTCGTCGGCGGCGACGGGGCCCGGGTCGAGGATGCCGACGGGCGCCACTACATCGACTTCATGTGTTCCTGGGGGCCGATCATCCTCGGCCACCGGCATCCGGCGGTGTCGGAGGCGGTCCGGCGCCAGCTCGACCGGGGCGACTGCCTCGACGGCCCGACGCCGCACGCGGTGGAACTGGCCGAGACCCTGGTCGGGATGATTCCGCACGCCGACTGGGCGCTGTTCCAGAAGAACGGCTCGGACGCGATGACGACCTGCGTGACGCTGGCGCGGGCCGGGACCGGGCGCCGGAAGGTGCTGGTGGCACGCGGCGCCTATCACGGCGCCGTGCCGTGGTGCTCGCCCTCGCTCCTCGGCGTCACCACGGAGGACCGCGCCCACCTGCTGCACTTCCGCTACAACGACGTCGCGAGCCTCGAAGAGGCCGCCCGTCAGGCCGGCGATGACCTCGCGGCGATCGTCGTGTCGGCCTTCCGCCACGATCTCGGCCAGGCGCAGGAACTCCCGAACCGGGACTTCGCCGCGGCGGCGCGGGCGGCCTGCGACCGGTTCGGCGCGGCGCTCGTCGTCGACGACGTGCGGGCCGGGTTCCGGCTCGATCTCGGCGGCAGCTGGGAGCGGGTCGGCGTGCGGCCCGACCTCGCCGGCTACTCGAAGGCGATCGCCAACGGCCAGCCACTCGCCGCCGTCACCGGCACCGAGCGGTTTCGCGATGCCGCCTCCCGCGTCTTCACCACCGGCTCGTTCTGGTATGCCGGCGCCCCGATGGCGGCGGCGGTCGCGACGCTCGCCGAATTGCGGCGGGTCGATGCCCCCCGGGTGCTGGAGGCGGCGGGCCTGCGCTTCCGGGCCGGGCTCGAGGAGCAGGCGGTCCGCCACGGCTTCGCCCTCGAAATCACCGGCCCGCCGGCGATGCCGATGGTGCTGTTTCGCGACGATCCGGAGGCGGCGCTGGGCGAGGTCTTCTGCCTGGAGGCGCTGCAGCGCGGCGTCTACCTTCACCACCGCCACAACATGTTCCTGTCGCTCGCCCACACGCCGGAGGTCATCGACGCGGCGCTGGAGGCGACGGAGGGCGCCTTCACGGCGCTCCGCCAATCACGAGCATGAGCCGTGAGGACGAGGCCGAGGTCCTGTCGGGCAGCGTCTACGCGCGGCTGCGCACGGCCCTGATCCGGGCCGAGCTGCGGCCGCATCACCGCCTCAAGGTCCGCGACCTGGCGCGCCAGATGGGCACCTCGGAGACGCCGGTGCGCGAGGCGCTGGTGCAGCTCGCCCATGACGGCGCGATCGAGATCAAGCCCCGGGCGCTCATCCGGGTGCGCCGCCTCTCGCTCGCCGAGTACCTGGAGATCCGCGACATCCGGCTCGAACTCGAACCGATGGCCGCCGAGCGGGCGCTGCCCCGGGTCGGCGAGGCCGAGATCGCCGAGCTTGCGGCGGCGCATGATCGCCTGGTCGCCGCCGAGGAGGGCGGCGACTGGCCGGTTGCCCTCGAGGCCAATGTCGAGTTCCATTTCGGCCTCTATCGCCGCTCCGGCATGACGACCCTGACCGAGGTGCTGCACGGCCTGTGGACGCGCCTCGGCCCGATGCTGTCGGAGCTCTATCCGGGCGCGCGGCCGACCTATGCCGAGGAGCACCAGCACCTCGCGGTGCTCGACGCCCTGCGCCGCCGCGACGCGCCGGCCCTGCGCATGGCGATCCGCCAGGACCTGATCGAAGGCGGACGCCGCCTCGTGCGCCACCTCGCGAGCCTGGAGGCGGCGCCCGCCGCCGACCCTTCGAACCGGAGCCGACGGACATGAAGAAGCCCCCCTTCGCTCATCCCGAGAACGGGTCCCACGCAATCAAGCCCTGGGCGGTGCGCAAGGGGTACGCCGACGAGCACTTCCTGTCGGATTACCGCTTTCAGTTCCCGCGCGAGGACCCGGACCTCGCCGAGGTCTTCGTCTGCACCGACCGGATGTCGTTCGATCCGGGCGAGACGGTCGAGTTCTACGGCTCGACCACCGCCGAGACCTGGTCGATCCAGATCTACCGCGACGGGTTCGCGCCCGAGATGATGCACGAGGCCTTCGACCTGCCGGGGCGCTTCACCACGACCTCCGAGACCGCCTACCAGGACGGCGTCGACTGGCCGGTGGTCCATTCCTGGCGCATCCCCGACGGCGCCCGGTCCGGCCTCTACCGGGTGGTCTCGACCTGCAAGCGCCGGGACGGCGAGCGGTTCGTCCAGCACCATTTCGTGGTCGTGCGGCCGACGAAGGCGACGCGGTCGGGCCGCATCCTCCTGATGCTCGCCACCGGCACCTGGACCGCCTACAACGACTGGGGCGGCGCCAACCATTATTTCGGCACCTGGGGCCCGAACCGGAACGAGGGCTCGCCGACCTTGAGCCTCAAGCGGCCTTGGACCCGCGGCATGCTCTGGCTGCCCAAGGGCGCGGCCCGCATCACCGTCTCGCCCCTGCCTGACATGAACGACGTCACCCGCTACCCCTCGAAGGAGTGGGGCTATTCCGGCGGCTGGGGCCAGTACTACGCCGCCGCCGGCTGGGCCCAGTTCGACCGCCACTTCGCCGTCTGGGCCGAGCGCGAGGGCTACGCCTTCGACGTCGTGACCCAGACCGACCTGCACATGCGGCCCGAGATCCTCGACGACTATAGCTGTCTCGTGACCTGCGGCCACGACGAGTACTGGTCGTGGGAGATGCGCAAGACGGTGGAGGCGTTCGTCGAGCGGGGCGGGGGCTTTGCCCGCTTCGGCGGCAACTTCCTGTGGCAGATCCGGCTTGAGGACGGGGGCAGCCGGCAGGTCTGCTGGAAGTTCAAGGCGCCGACGATGGATCCGGTCCGCGATGATCCCGCGCGCAAGCACCTGCTGACGGCATCCTGGGAGAGCGGTGGCGTGTCCTGGCCCGGAGCCTCGACGGTCGGCGTCAACGGCTGCCACGGGATGTACGGCAGCTGGGGCGGGTTCGCGCCCCGCGGCTCGCGCGGCTTCACTGTCTACCGGCCGGAGCACTGGGCCTTCCGGGGCACCGACCTGCGCTACGCCGACGTGTTCGGGGCCGAGGCCGGCATCTTCGGCTACGAGGTCGACGGGCTCGATTACACCTTCCGCCAGGGCCTGCCCTACCCGGTGCCGGCCCCCGGCGTTCCCGACAACATCGACATCCTGGCAATGAGCCCCGCGGTCCTGTTCGAGTACGAGCACGAGGGCGAGGGCACGCGCTACTACGTGCGCGACGGCGACCTTCACGGCCTCGCCGAGCTCGCCGCCGACGAGTATTCGGTCGCCCGGCGCAAGTTCCAGTACGGGTCCGGCATGCTGGTCGGCATGCCGCGCGGCAAGGGCGAGGTGCTGACCGCCGGCTCCTGCGAGTGGGTGATGGGCCTCACCCGCCACGACGCCTTCACGCAGGCCATCACCCGCAACGCCCTCGACCGGTTCTCGGGAAAAGCGGAGTGACGGCGATGGTCGAGGACGCTCCGATGCAGCACGACACCGACCCGGACGCGACCGCGCGGGGCTGGCTCGACCGTTTCGCCGAGGCACTGTCCGCCGGCGACGCCCCCGTGGTCGCGGCACTCTTCGCCCCAGATTGCTGGTGGCGCGACTTCGTCGCCTTCACCTGGACCATCGCCACGGCCGAGGGCCGCCCGGCGATCCGGGCCCGAGTCGCCGCCACCGCGGCCGCCACCCAGGCCGGGGGCTTCGCCCTCGAACGCCCGGCGGTCCGGACCGGCGGCACGGTCGAGGCGTGGTTCCGCTTCGAGACCGCGCTCGGGCGCGGCATCGGCCAGGTCCGGCTGATCGACGGCCTCGCCCGCACGCTGTTCACCACCTTGCGCGAGCTGAAGGGGTTCGAGGAGCGGCAGGGGCCGACCCGGGAGGCGGGAACGCAGCACGGCGCAATCCGCGGCCGCCGGACCTGGGCCGATCGCCGCGCCGAGGAGGCGCGCCTCGGCCTCGACCGCCAGCCCTACTGCCTGATCGTCGGCGGCGGCCAGGGCGGGCTCGGCCTCGCCGCCCGGCTCAAGCGCCTCGGCGTGCCGACGCTGGTCGTCGATGCCTTGCCCCGGCCGGGCGATGCCTGGCGGCGGCGTTACCGATCGCTCTGCCTGCACGATCCGGTCTGGTACGACCACATGCCGTACCTGCCTTTCCCCGAGCACTGGCCGATCTACACGCCCAAGGACAAGATGGGCGACTGGCTCGAAGCCTACGCGTCGATCATGGAGCTCGACCTCTGGTGTTCCACCACCTGCCGCTCGGCCGCCTATGACGAGGCAAAGGGCCAGTGGACGGTGACCGTCGCGCGCGACGGCGAGACCCACGTGCTGACCCCGCAGCACCTCGTCCTCGCCACCGGCCTGTCGGGGGTGCCGAACGAGCCGGCCTGGCCGGGGGCGGAGCGCTTCCGCGGCACCCACCACCATTCGAGCCGCCACCCCGGCGGCGCCGGGTTCGCCGGGAAACGCTGCGTCGTGGTGGGGGCGAACAACTCGGCCCACGACATCGCCGCCGACCTGTGGGAGCACGGGGCCGAGGTCACGATGGTGCAGCGCTCACCCACGCTTGTGGTGCGCGCCGAGAGCCTGCAACGCCACGGCCGTCCGCTCTACTCGGAGGAGGCGGTCGCCGCCGGGATCGACGCCGACCGGGCGGACCTCATCGCCGCCTCGACCCCCTACGCGCTGCTTCCCGACCTGCTGAAGCCCGTCATGCGCCGCATCCGCGACGAGGATGCCGCCTTCTACGCGTCCCTGGAGAAAGCGGGCTTCCTCCTCACTTTCGGCGAGGATGAGACCGGCATCGGCATGATGTATCCCCGCCGGGCCTCGGGCTACTACATCGACGTCGGCGCCTCCGGGCTCATCGCGTCGGGCGAGATCCGGCTCATGAGCGGCCGGGGCGTGAGCCACCTCACCGAGGACGCCGTGGTGCTCGACGACGGCACGGTGCTGCCCGCCGACCTCGTCGTCTCCGCCACCGGCTACGGCCCGATGACCGACTGGGCGGCGCAGCTGATCTCGCCCGAGGTGGCGGCGCGGGTCGGCCCGTGCTGGGGCATCGGCTCGGGCACGGCGCGCGATCCCGGCCCCTGGCACGGCGAGTTGCGCAACATGTGGACGCCGACCGCCCAGCCGGGCTTGTGGTTCCACGGCGGCAACCTCCAGCAGTCGCGCCACTTCTCGCGCTACCTCGCCTTGCAGCTGAAGGCTCGGTTCGAGGGATTGCCGGTGGTAGTCGGCGGGGCGCCGGGTCCGGCGTTAGGGTGATCGGTTGTGGTGATCGATGAGTGCCTGTTTGATTGGCTCCTACAGAGTTGACACCCTGCATGTCATTCCGGGGCCGCGCAGCGGAGCCCGGAATCCAGAGCCATAGGTATTTGAAAAGAAGACAAAACGGCTTCCGCTCAATCCTGACCCATCCGCGGTTCTGGATTCCGGGCTCCGCTGCGCGGCCCCGGAATGACGCGGAGGGTGTCGAGCCCGTCGAGCAAGTCGAACGGTCTTCGACAGCGTTAAGCGCCACCCAAGCAAGCCTGCCTGCCTGCCGCACCGATTTGCGCCCAGGCCCGCCGCCACGACGCACAACCCCCTTTAATCCGTATCGCTCAACAATACGACCGAACCGTCCATCGCAACGAACGGCTTGAACCGGGGCCATTCCCTGCTACCCTGGCCTAGACCTTGCAGGTCCCTTGACGGATTAGGCCACTCGCGGGAGGGCTCACGTGACCGGGCTCAGGGACGACACGGCATCGACCGGTTCACGGACCGCCGACGGGCCGCCGCGGGGCGGCCGGCCCCGGCCGGTCCGGGCGCGGGGAGTCTAGGCGCCGATGCTCCGCACCGTGCTGCAACGGCTGCTCCTCGCCGTCCCGGTCCTCCTCGGCGTGCTGCTCGTCGGCTTCCTGTTGATGCAGGTCGTGCCCAACGATCCGGCGGTGGTCCGGGCCGGGCCGACGGCGACGCAGGACGTCATCGAGGCGATCCGGCGCGATCTCGGCCTCGACCAGCCGCTCTGGATCCAGTTCCTGATCTATCTCGGGCGCCTGCTGCGGGGCGATCTCGGCGTCTCGATCATCAACAACATGCCGGTGATCGAGGAACTCGGGAACACGATCGGGCCGACGCTCGAACTGATGCTCGCCTCGCTGATCTGGTCGGTGCCGCTCGGCATCGGGCTCGGCACGGTCGGCGCCTATTGGCGCGGCCGCTGGCCCGACCGGCTGGTCGTGGCGGCCTCGGTCGCCGGCGTCTCGGTGCCGGTCTTCCTGCTCGGGCTCGGCCTCGTCTGGCTGCTGGGCTTCCACTGGCAGATCCTGCCCTTCACCGGCCGCACCGGGCCGCTCTGGACGTGGGAGGGGCTCCAGGGCGTGATCCTACCGGCGGTGACGCTCGGCGGCGTCTTCGTCGGGCCGGTCGCCCGCATGACCCGCAGCTCCGTCCTCGACGTGCTCGGCGCCGACCACGTCCGCACCGCCCGGGCGAAGGGCCTGACCGAGCGCGCCGTCGTCCTGCGGCACGCGCTGCGCAATGCCCTGATCCCGGTCGTCACCCTGATCGGGCTGCAGATCGGCTTCCTCCTCGGCGGCGCGGTGGTGGTCGAGACGATCTTCAGCTGGCCCGGCATCGGCCGGCTCGCGGTCGGCGCCATCCTGTCGAGCGACGCGCCGATGGCGCAGGGCACCATCATCGTGCTCTCGGCCGGCTTCATCCTGATCAACCTGATCGTCGACGTGCTCTACGCCTTCCTCGATCCCCGCATCCGCGAGGCCCGATGAGCAATCCGATCGCGCTCACGCCCGAGGCGAGCCCGCACGCCGCCTTCGCGGTCACCGCCCGCCCCTCGATCCTGCGCTTCCTCCTGCGCGAGCCGGCGAGCGCCGTGGCGCTCGTCGCCGTCGCGCTGCTTGTACTGGCGGCCCTCCTCGCGCCCTGGCTCGCGCCGACCGACCCCTATGCCGGCGACCTCGCCAACACGCTCAAGCCCCCGGGCGACGGCTTCATCCTCGGGACCGACGGGCAGGGGCGCGACATGGTCACCCGCCTGCTGTTCGGCCTGCGGATGACGCTGGCGATGAGCGGTGTGGCCGTCGTCATCGGCTGCGGGATCGGCGGACTCGTCGGGTTCGCGGCGGCCTATTACCCGCGGGTCTCCGGGCTCCTGATGCGCCTGATGGACGTGCTGCTGTCGTTCCCGGCGATCCTGTTCGGCCTCGCGCTCACGGCGATCGTCGGGCCCGGCCTCACGGCGGTGCTCGCCGCGCTCTCGATCGCCACCATCCCGCTGATGGCGCGGGTGGTGCGCGGGGCAGCGATCGTGGTGCTGCAGCAGGACTACATCGAGGCCGCCCGGGCGATCGGCATGGGCGACGGCCGTATCCTGACGAAGTACGTCCTGCTCAACTGCCTCTCGCCGATCTTCGTCTTCGTCACCCTGCGCTTCGGCCAGGTGATCCTGCTCGGCTCGCTCCTGTCCTTCATCGGGCTGGGCGCCCAGCCGCCGATGGCCGAGCTCGGCGCCATGGCGTCGGACGGGCGCAACTTCCTGTTCTTCGCCCCCCACGTCTCGGTCCTGCCGAGCCTGCTGATCTTCATCGTCGTGCTCGCCTTCAACGTGCTCGGCGACGGCCTGCGCGACGCCCTCGACCCCCGGATGCGCCGCTGACTTTTCCGAGAGGATTTTTTCGATGAAGACGCTCGCCATGGCCGCTTGGGCGGCCGGCCTCTCGCTGCTCGGCCTCGCCCCGGCGCTCGCCCAGACGAAGGCGCCGCTCACCATCCTGCGGGTCATCGATGCCGATCGCTACGATCCCGTGCGCTCGACCGCGACCGCGGCCTCCGAGATCATCTTCATGCTGGCCGACACGCTGGTCAGCCTCGACTTCGACATGAAGACGGTGAAGCCGTTCCTGGCGAAATCCTGGACGGCGTCCGAGGACGGCCGGACCTACACCTTCGACCTGCGCCAGGACGTGAAGTTCTGCGATGGCCGGCCGATGACCGCCGAGGACGTGGTCTACTCGCTCAAGCGCTGGATCGACCCGGCCACCCGCTCGCCGGTCGCGAGCCGCGCCGGCAAGGTGAAGGACATCCGCGCCACCGACGACCACACGGTCGTCTACGAATTGCAGGAGCCGTTCAGCGACCTCCTGTACCAGCTCACGCAATCCTTCGGCTCGATCGTCGACAAGAACACGGTCGAGAAGCTGGGGCAGAATTTCGGGGTCCAGGGCTTCAACGCCACCGGGCCGTATTGCTGGGTCAGCTGGACGCCGCGCCAGGACCTCGTGATGAAGAAGAACCCCCATTACACCTGGGGCCCGCCGATCTACAAGAACCCGAAGCCGGAGATCGACCAGATCGTCTGGAAGGTGGTGCCCGAGGCCAATACCCTGATGGCCGCCATGCAGGCGCGCCAGGCCGACATCACCTATTACCCGCCGCTGTTCTCGATCGACACGATGCAGCGCGTGCCGGGCCTGAAGGTGCAGCAGCAGAAGGACTACATTTACGACGTCTTCTTCGCCTTCCGGGTCGACAAGCCGGTCTCGAGCGATCCGGCGATCCGGCGCGCCGCCAATATGGCGGTCAACAAGGACGCGATCGCCAAGGCGGTCTATTTCGGCCACGGCACGCCGCTGCACTCGCTCCTGAGCCCGACCGTGCTAGACTACGACGCCAAGGCGGCGACGCTGATGCCGAGATTCGATCCGGCCGGCGCCGCCAAGGTTTTGGATGAGGCCGGCTGGACGCCCGGGCCGGACGGCATCCGCGTGAAGGACGGCCAGAAGGCCAGCTTCCTGGTCTACGGCATCCGCGACGACCAGAACCCGCGCATCTCCGAGGCGATGCAGGCCGACCTGCGCAAGGTCGGCATCGAGATGCGGATCCAGCTCTGGGACGCGACCGTCGCCTGGGGCAAGCTCGCGACGCAGGAATTCGACGCCTTCATGCTGTCCTATCCCTACGGGACCGCGACCGAGGCCCTGAACCTCTACTTCAAGAGCACGCAGGCGCCGACGCCGAACCGCATGAACTGGAAGGACGAGAAGACCGACCAGCTCATCGACGCCGCCGCCACCGCGACCGATCCGGCCAAGCGCAAGGACGCGAATGCCGAGACGCAGCGCCTGCTCACCGCCGCCAATGTCTGGATCCCCCTCGTCACGCGCCAGCTCTGGGTCGTGTCGGGCGACCGCGTCGAGGGCGTGCGGCCGCACGGGCTCTACGGCGCCGGCCTCTACAAGGGCCTCGACCTGAGCCTGAAGCGGTAGGGGGCTGATCCTTTGCCCCTCGCCGCCGCCCGCTCGACCCCGAGCCCGGACCATCCGACGGTCACGCCGCGCGGCGCCCCCGCGCCGGCGCCGATCCTCGACATCCGCGACCTCACCACCACCTTCGCGACGCCGCGGGGCGCGATCCGCCCCGTGGACGGCGTCTCGCTCTCGGTGCCGGCGGGGCGCACCCTCGGCATCGTCGGCGAGAGCGGCTGCGGCAAGAGCATGCTGTCGCTCTCGCTGATGGGGCTCGTGCCGGCGCCCGGCCGGATCACGGGCGGCTCGATCCGGCTCGAGGGGCGCGAGCTCGTCGGGCTGGCGCCCAGCGAGTTCCGGCGTCTGCGCGGCAGCCGCATCGCGATGATCTTCCAGGAGCCGATGACGAGCCTGAACCCGGTCCACACGATCGGCACCCAGATCGTCGAGGCGCTGCGGGAGCATGAAGACCTGCCCGCGCGGGCGCTCAAGGAGGCGGCGATCGCCGCGCTCCGCCAGGTGCGCATCCCGGCGCCCGAGCGGCGCTTCGACGAGTATCCCCACCAGCTCTCCGGCGGCATGCGCCAGCGGGTGATGCTCGCGATGGCGCTCGCCTGCCGCCCGGCGCTCCTCATCGCCGACGAGCCGACGACGGCGCTCGACGTGACGATCCAGGCGCAGATCCTCGACCTCCTGCGCGAGTTGCAGGCCGAGACCGGGATGTCGATCATCCTGATCACGCACGATCTCGGCGTGGTCGCCCAGGTCGCCGACGAGGTGGCGGTGATGTATGCCGGCCGCATCGTCGAGCGCGCGCCGGTGGCGGCGATCTTCGACGATCCCCAGCACCCCTACACGATCGGCCTGATGGGCTCGATGCCGCGGATGGAGGACGAGCGCGACCGGCTCGTGGTGATCGGCGGCACCGTGCCGCCGCCCTTCGCCCTGCCGGCGGGATGCCGGTTCAATCCGCGCTGCCCCTTCGCCGGGGGGGAGTGCCGCGACGGCTATCCGCCGCTCTCGGACATCGCCGTCGGCCATGACGTGGCCTGCTGGAAGGCCCCCGTGGAGGCGAACGGATGACGCCGCTCCTCGAACTCGACGACGTGCGCAAGCACTACCCGGTGCATCAGGGCCTGATCCTGCGCCGGCAGGTCGGCGCCGTCCGGGCGGTCGACGGCGTGTCGCTGCGCCTCGCGGCCGGGGAGACCCTGGCGGTGGTGGGCGAGAGCGGCTGCGGCAAGTCCACCCTGGCGCGGCTCGCGCTGCGGCTGATCGAGCCGAGCGGCGGCGCGATCCGCGTCAACGGGCGGGACGTCACCCGCGACGGCCGGGCGGCGTTGCGGCCCCTGCGCCGGCAGATGCAGGTGATCTTCCAGGACCCGTTCGCGAGCCTCAACCCGCGCATGTCGGTGGAGGAGATCCTGGCCGAGCCGATGCTGGTCCACGGCGTCGGCGACGCCGCCTCCCGGGCGGCGAGGGTGCGCGAGCTCCTCGGCCTCGTCGGCCTCGCGAGCTACCACGCCGATCGCTTCCCCCACGAATTCTCCGGCGGCCAGCGCCAGCGCATCGGCATCGCCCGGGCGCTGGCGTTGAAGCCCCGGCTGATCGTCTGCGACGAGCCGGTCTCGGCCCTCGACGTCTCGATCCAGGCGCAGGTGGTGAACCTGTTGAAGGACCTGCAGGCGGAGTTCGGCCTCGCCTACCTGTTCATCTCGCACGGGCTGGCGGTGGTGAAGCACATGGCCGACCGGGTGGCGGTGATGTATCTCGGCCAGGTCGTCGAGACCGCTCCGGCTCGGGCGCTCTACGCCGCGCCGCGCCACCCCTACACGCAGGCCCTGCTGGCGGCCGCCCCGGTGCCGGACCCCGCCCGCAGCAACCAGCGCCCGACGCTCGGCGGGGACGTGCCGAGCCCGATGAACCCGCCCGCCGGCTGCCGCTTCCATACCCGCTGTACTTTCGCGCAGGCCCGCTGCCGCGAGGAGGTACCGTCTTTGCGCGGAATAGGACCGGGGCACGAGGCGGCCTGCCACTTCGCCGAGACGATTCCAACCTTCACCGGCTTCGGTGGCGGCGAGCGCCATCCGCGGCTCCAGGCGAGGCTGGCGCTCTACGAGCGGAAGCGGGCCGCCATGATGGCGCCCGGGACGAATGCGGCGTGAGCGCATGGTCGATCGCGGAGACCTGTATCGTCCGTGTCTATCCCTTCCCATCCACGACCTCATCCTGAGGTGCGACTGAAAGGAGCCTCGAAGGAGGGCTCCAGGGATCTCCGAGACTTCTGGAGGCCTCCTTCGAGGCCTCCGCTTCGCTCCGGCACCTCAGGATGAGGTCGCGAGTGGGATGGATCCTGGAAGGCGAACAGCTTCCGACACGATAGAAAGCAGAGAGCATAGATGGCCCCGTTCCCGAAAGCCGAGACGATCCTGACCAACGGCCGCGTTTTCTGCGGCCTTAAGGAGGGCATGACCGAAGCCGTCGCCCTCTGGGCCGGCAAGGTGCTGGCGACGGGCTCCGCGGCCGAGCTCGAACCGCTGATCGGGCCGGGGACGCGGGTGATCGATCTCAACGGCCGGCTCGCGACGCCGGGCCTCTACGATGCCCACATGCACCTCCTGCCCTACGGGCTCGGCATGCTCGACGTCGACGTGACGCCGGCAAAGGCCCGCACCCTCGACGATCTCCTCGGCAAGATCCGCGAGCGGGCAAGGACGCTGCCGCCGGGCCGCTGGATCCTGGCGCGGGGTTACGACCAGTTCGAGCTCGACGTGAAGCGGCACCCCTTGCGCGAGGAACTCGACGCCGTCGCGCCCGACCATCCGGTCTCCCTGGTGCGCGCTTGCGGGCACGTGACGATCGCGAACTCGCTGGCGCTCAGGCTCGCCGGCATCGACGAATCGACGCCGGTGCCGCAGGGCGGCGCGATCGAGCAGCAGAACGGCCGCCTGACCGGGCTCCTCGCTGAGACCGGCCGCGACCGGCTGAAGGCCGTGCTGCCGCCCCCGACCGACGAGGATCTCGTCGCAGGCATCGAGCGGGCCGGCGAGGCCTGCCTCTCCTTCGGCATCACCAGCGTGATGGATGCCGGAGTCGGCATGCGGGCGGGGTACCGCGAGGTCGCCGCCTACCGCAACGCCCAGCGCAGCGGCCGGCTGCCGGTGCGGGTGAACCAATGCCTGCTCGGCGGGCCCGGCGGCATCGTCGAGCAGGCGTTCAAGGACGGCGTGATCACCGGCACCGGCGACGACATGCTCCGCGTCGGCCCGGTCAAGATCTTCACCGACGGCAGCGCCGGCGGGCGCACCGCTGCCATGTCCCGGGCCTATCTCGGCGAGCCGGAGACCCACGGGCTGTCGCTCCTGACCGACCCGGAGATGGACGCCTTCGTCGCCGACTATCACGCCAAGGGGTATCAGCTCGCCGTCCACGCGATCGGCGACGCGGCGATCGAGCAGACGCTCAACGCCTTCGAGAAGGCGCTCACGGCAATGCCCGACCCGGCGCGGCGCCACCGCATCGAGCATTGCGGCTTCAACAGCTCAGACCAGATCGACCGCATGGTGCGGCTCGGCGTCGAGCCGGTGCCGCAGCCGGTCTTCATCTACGATTTCGGCGACCTCTACGTCTCGGTGCTGGGCGAGGCGCGGGCCGCCGCCTCCTATCCGATGAAGACCTGGCTCGACAGCGGCCTCGCGGCGGCGGCCTCCAGCGACGCGCCGGTCTGCGACATCAATCCGTTCCCGAACCTCTACACGATGACGACACGCAAGACCTCGCGGGGCACCGTCATCGGCGGGGACGAGCGGCTGTCGTTGCCGGAGGCTTTGCACGCCTACACGGCGCTCGGCGCCTTCGTGAACAAGGCCGAGGGCCATCGCGGCCGCCTCGTGCCGGGGCTGGCCGCTGACATCGCGGTGTTCTCGCGCGACATGACGACGGCCGCAGCCGAGGAGATTCTGTCCGGCACGCGCTGCGACCTCGCCATCCGCGGCGGCACGATCGTCTACGACCGCGGCGGCGAAGCAGCGTAACGAACAGAAAGGGGAGGGGACCCGTGACCGAAGCCACAGGCGCGACACTCTACCGGAACTGCGACTGGATCGTCGCCTGGGACGCCGAGGCCGGCTCCCACAGCTATCTGCGGAACGCCGACCTCGCCTTCTCGGGCAAGGACGTCGTCTTTATCGGCAAAGGCTATGATGGCCCGGTCGCCCGAGAGATCGATGGTGCCGGGCTGATGCTGATCCCGGGCTTCGTCGACATCCACTCCCATCCCGGCCATGAGCCCGGCTGGAAGGGGATGCTGGAAGAGCTCGGCAGCGCCAAGCTCGGCCAGAGCTCGCTCTACGAGTTCATGCCGGTCTTCAATATCGGGCCGGGTTACGCGAAGCACGCCCGCCGCGTCGCCGCCTCGGAACTCTTGAAGAGCGGCGTCACGACGATCTGCGACCTCGGCCAGCCGACACCCGACTGGCCGGAGCACTACGCCGAGACCGGCATCCGCGCCGTGCTCTGGGCGATGTTCCGCTCCGGCCCGTGGAAGACAACCAACGGCCACTCGGTCGAGTACGACCTCGACCCGGCCCGCGGCGACCGCGCCTTGCGCGAGGCGATCGACCTGATGGACGAGGCCGGCCGCCACCCGAGCGGACGCATCTCGGGGCTTCTCTGCCCGGCTCAGATCGACACGGTGACGGAGGGCCAGATCCTGGAAGCGCTCGCCGCCGCCCGCGACCGCGGCCAGCCGATCCAGATCCATGCCGCGCAGAGCATCGTCGAGTTCCAGGAGATCCTGCGCCGCACCGGCGAGACCCCGATCGGCTGGCTCGACAAGATCGGCGCGCTGGGGCCCGACCTCGTCATCGGCCACGGCATCTTCCTCAACGACCATCCCTGGCTGCACTTCCCGCACGCCGACGACTTCGCGCGCCTGCGCGACAGCGGCGCCGGCGTTGCCCACTGCCCGGTGGTGTTCGCGCGCCGCGGCATCGCGCTCAACTCGCTGGGCCGCTACGTCGAGGCCGGCATCCCCTGCGGGATCGGCACCGACAGCTTCCCGCACAACATGCTCGATGAGCTGCGCATGGCCTGCTACGCCAGCCGCATCCGCGCCGGCAGCTACACCGGCGCCACCACCGCCCAGGCCTTCACCGCCGCGACGAGCGCCGGCGCCGACCTGATCCGGCGGCCCGATCTCGGCCGGCTGGCCCCCGGCTGCAAGGCCGATTTCGCGGTGATCGACATGAGCAACCCGTACATGCAGCCGGATTACGAGCCGTTGCGCAGCCTGATCTACTCGGCCAACGACCGGGCGGTGCGCGACGTCTACGTCGACGGCGTCCAGGTCGTGCGCAACGGCGAGGTCACGACCTTCGACATCGCCGAGGACATCGCGATGCTGCGGCGCGGCCAAGCCGAGGTCATCGCCGGCGCGCCGGGCCGCGACTGGGCCGGGCGCACCCTGGAGGAGCTGTCGCCGCGGGTGTTCCCGGTGCGCACGGGGCTGTCTGGGACAGGCGCCTGAACGAGACCGGCGCGGGTGCCCCCGCTCCCCGCGGGCGACAGAGCTGTCCGGGGAAAGGAATGGCGCGACTTAACCCCTCCCCCCTCTGCGGGCTACGGCCTTAACGGATTTGATTCGTTCGCCGGAAAACGCCGTGCAGTGCGCGGCCAAGCCGAATCTAAGGTTGAAATC